>DATLGR010000423.1:0-11531 GCA_035540415.1 Burkholderiales bacterium
AGGCGTGCCTTCTCATCCGGGTCTAGCGCCGGCTGCTGGGGCGCGGCGCCCTGCGGGACGGGTGCGGGCTGCGCCGCGGGTGCCTGCTGGGGCGCGGGCTGTGCCGCGGGCACCTGCTGGGGGGCGGGCTGCTGCGCGTACGCCGCCACGCTGAGGGTGAGTGCGGGCAGCAATAGAAGAAATTTGTGCATGGGCGATCTCCGTCTCGGTAGACCCGGGACGAAAGCAAAATCGACGCCCGGCGCTCAGGTGCTCAGGCGATTGCGTCCAGCCTGCTTGGCGCGGTAGAGGGCTTCGTCGGCGGCCTTGAGCACCTGCGCCGGCGTGCGAGCCGCGGTAGGCTCGGCCAGGCCGATCGACACGGTGACCGAGAGCGTCTTCTCCGGCGCCTTCTTGAGGCGCAGCCGCTGGGTGTCGTCGGGATTGCGGGGGCGATCGCCGCCGCGCAGCGCCATGCGGTAGCGCTCGATCTCGCCGCGCAGCGCCTCCAGCGGCGCCGCCGCCTCCGCGGCGCCGCGGTCGGGGAAGAGGACGCAGAACTCCTCGCCGCCGTAGCGGTAGGCCACGCCGCCGCCGCCCACCTGCTCGAGGCGCGCGCCGACCAGCTTGAGCACCTGGTCGCCCACGTCGTGGCCGTGCTGGTCGTTGAACTTCTTGAAATGGTCCACGTCGACCATGGCCACGGCGTAGCGCGCGCCGAGGCTGCGCAGGCGCTCCTCGAGCGCGCGGCGGCCCAGGAGCCCGGTGAGCTCGTCGCGAAAGGCGAGCTGGTGCGACTCCTGCATCAGCGCGACGACGAGGATCGCGCCCGCCGCGGTGAGGAAGGCGGCGGACACCGCAGCGTCGCCGGCCCACTCGGCGGCGATGAAGAAGGCGGCGATGGCGCCGGCATGCGCCATCTGCAGCGGCCGGAAGTCGGGATACGCGCGCCACAGCGCCGCGGCGAGCGCGGCGGCGAACGCGACGCGGCCGACAAGCGGCGTCGGCGGCGAGCGCAGCGCCCAGTGCTCGAGCAGGGCGCCCGGCGCGCCGGTCGCGAGCCACAGCACCGCGGCGGACTGCGCCGCGAGCACGACCATCCAGCGCAGCGCCCCGCCGTAGCGCGCGCCGCGCTCGGCGAGCACGAGCGCGGCGAGGCAGTTGAGCGGCATCAGCACCACCGCCGCGGTGTACACGGCCTTGGAGGGCTCGTGGCGCCAAAGCGCCCAGGCCGCGGCCAGCGAGGCCGCCACGACGAAGCTGCGGCCGCGGTTGAACCACCACGCGAGCGCGAGCGCGATGCCGAGCGCCACATACGGCCCGGCGCCGCGCAGGCCCGCGAACGAATCGGGGATGGGCGGCGCCGCGAGCAGCGCCACGACGGTGGCGGCCAGGATGGCGGCCGCGGGCCACGCCGGGCGCGATTGGGCGAGCAACTCGCGCAGCGCCGCCGCGTCAACTTTCATTATGATCGGGCGCATGGATCCGAAACGCGCCGCCGGCGCCGTGGTGTTTCGCCGCACCGAGCAGGGCGTGCGGCTGCTCGTGCTGCGCGCCTACCGCAACTGGGACTTTCCCAAGGGGCTGATCGAGCCGGGCGAGACCGAGCTCGACGCGGCGCGGCGCGAGTGCGCCGAGGAGACCGGCCTCGCCGACCTCGACTTTCCGTTCGGCGATGCGCACAGGGACACCCTCGCCTACGCCGGCGGCAAGGTGGCGCGCTACTTTCTCGCCGAGACCGCGACGGCGGCGGTGGTGCTGCCGGTGTCGCCGGAGCTCGGCCGGCCCGAGCACCACGAGTGGCGCTGGGTGAGCTTCGACGAGGCCGAGGACCTGCTGCCGCCGCGCCTGTCGCTCGTGCTCGACTGGGCACGCTCGACCCTCGGCTCCTGACAACCTATGCGCCCAAGCGGTCGGGCTTGAATCCGACATCGGGGAGCTTGCCGCGCTGCGCCCGCCGGCCGATGTGCTCGGCAAGCTGCTTCGGGTTGAGGGTTTCCACCGCGCGATTCCTGCGGCGAACGCCGGCGACGCCGAGGAACTTTCCGTCGGTCGTTGCGACGTCGGCGAGCGTGCCGCCCTCGGGCAAGGCGATGAGCTGCACGCCGACGCCGCCGTTCGGGCGCACCGGCACCTCCTCCAGCGGAAAGACGAGCAGCCGCGCGTCCGAGGACAGCGCGGCCACGTAGGCCCCGGCCGCGGGCGCCGGCGGGCGGGCGCGCGCGCCGGCGTCCACCTTCATGAAATCCTTGCCCTGGCGCGTCTTGGTGGCGAGATCGCCGAGCTTGCACACGAAGCCCAGGCCCGCGGTGCTCGTCATGAGCAGCGCCTGTCCGGGGTCGCCGGTACCCATCCACACGATGTCGTCGGAGGCGGAATTGACCAGCGTGTTGACCGGGGCGCCGTCGCCGCGGCCGCTGGGGATGGCGGCGGCGTCGATGGTGAACACCTTGCCGGACTCGGCGAGCACGGTGAGCGCGTCGGTGGTCTTGCACTCCAGTGTCTGCAGCAGCGCATCGCCGTCCTTGAAGCCAAGCGCGCCGAGCTCGAGGCCGTGCCCGCTGCGCGCGCGGATCCAGCCCTTCTGCGACAGGATCACGGTGAGCGGCTCCTCGACCACGCGCCGCTCGATCTGCGCGCGCTCCTCGGCCTTGATGAGCGTGCGCCGCTCGTCGCCGTACTTCTTCGCGTCCTCCTGCAGCTCCTGCACCACCAGCCGCTTCAGCTCCTTGTCGTCGCCGAGCAGGGCCTTCAGGCTCTTGCGGTCGGCCTCCAGCGCCTTGCGTTCGTCGTTCAGCTTGACGCCGTCGAGCCTGGTGAGCTGGCCCAGGCGCAGGTTGACGATATCTTCCGCCTGCTTTTCAGTGAAACGGAATTTCTTTTGCAAGGCGTCTTTCGCCTCGGCCTGGTCGTCGCACGCGCGGATCAGCTTGATGATCTCGTCGATCTTGACGTAGGCCATCAGGCGCCCGAGCACGAGGTGCAGGCGCTCCTCCACGCGGTCCAGGCGATGCTGCGTGCGCCGCCGCACGGTGGCGGTACGGAACTCGCCCCACTCGCGCAGCACCTCCACGATGCCCTTGGTCTGCGGCAGGCCGTCGAGGCCCAGCCAGGTGAGGTTCACCGCGTAGCGCGTCTCGAGGCTGGTGTGCACCATGAGCGCCGCCATCAGCTCCTCGGGGCTCTGGCGCGAGGAGCGCGGCTCGATCACCAGGCGCAGCTTCGCCTTGCGGTCGCTCTCGTCGCGCACGCCCTCGACCTGGTCGAGGATGAACTGCTTGAGGCGCCTTTGCTCCTGCGTCACCTCCTTCTTGCCGAGCCCGGGCCGCGGATTGGCGAGCGCCTCGATCTCCTCCATCACCTGCTTCACCGACACGCCCTGGGGCAGCTCCGTGACGACGATGCGCCACTGCCCGCGCGCGAGCGGCTCGCGCTCCCAGCGGCAGCGCACCACCAGCGAGCCGCGCCCGCTCTCGTAGGCCTGGCGGATCTCCTCCGGCGGGGAGATGACCTGCCCGCCGCCCGGAAAGTCGGGCCCCGGCATGAGCTCGAGCACATCCTCGGCCTTGGCCTTGGGATGGCGGATGACGTAGGCCGCCGCGGCCGCGACCTCCTTCAGGTTGTGCGACGGGATGCGGGTGGAGAAGCCGACCGGGATGCCGAAGCTGCCGTTCAGCAGCCCGAAGGGCAGGCGCGCAGGCAGGAGCACCGGCTCATCGAACTTGCCATCGTAGTTCCTGACGAAATCGACGGTGCCCTCCCCGATTTCGCTCAGGAGCAACGCTGCGAATCGCGAAAGGCGCGCCTCGGTGTATCGATACGCGGCCGGCGCGTCGCCGTCGCGCGAGCCGAAATTGCCCTGGCCGTCGATCAGCGGGTAGCGCATCGAGAAGGGCTGCGCGAGGTGCACCAGCGCCTCGTAGGTGGAGCTGTCGCCGTGCGGGTGGTACTTGCCCAGCACCTCGCCCACGTAGCGCGCGCACTTGGCGAAGCTTTGCGCGCCGCCGGGCGTATCGCCCATCGCGTAGAGGATGCGCCGCTGCACCGGCTTCAGGCCGTCGGCGACCTCGGGCAGGGCGCGCGCCTTGACCGTCGACACGGCGTAGCCGAGGTAGGCCTGCGAGGCGTGCTGCTCGATCGGCGCGGCGTCGTCGCCGTTGTCGGGGGTGAAAAGGTCCAGCGTTCTCGTGTCGTCCATCGTTCAGCTTTGAAAAAGGTCCAACTGCTTGTCGGCGGCGAAGACGGCCATCTCGACGGCGGCCTTGGCGCGCGCCAGGGTCTCGGCCTGGCCGGCGCGTCCGGCGGCTTCCCAGGCGTAGCGTGCCTTGGCGAGCAGGCTCACCTTGCCGAGCATCGCCTTGCCCTGCCAGTAGGCGTGGCCCTTGTAGGCGCGCTCCCAGAACGGCTTGGGCTTTTTCCTCAGACGTCCGCCTCGACGGTTTTCCAATGCGCCCTCATCCAGTTGCGCCGGCCTTCGGCCTCGCTGGAGTCCATCAGCAGCTCGAAGGTCTTGCGCGCCTCCTGGATCTGGCGGGCGTCGAGCTGCATGCGCACGAGGCGCCGGGTGTCGGGATTCATCGTGGTTTCCCAGAGCTGCTCGGGGCTCATCTCGCCCAGGCCCTTGAAGCGCGAGATCTCCCAGGCCCCCTCCTTGACCTTCTCCTTGCGCAGCGCGGCGAGCGCCTCCTCGAGCTCGTCGTCGTCCAGGCAATACAGGCGCCGCGCGGGCCGGCCCTTGCCCTGGCCCGGGACCTCGACCTTGTAGAGCGGCGGCATCGCGACGTAGAGATGGCCGCGCTCGACCAGCTTGGGCACGTGCATGAAGAAGAAGGTGAGCAGCAGCGCCTGGATGTGCCCGCCGTCGACGTCGGCATCGGTCATCACCACCACCTTGCCGTAGCGCAGGCCGGCGAGGTCCGCCTCGGCGTCCGCCCCGTGCGGATCGACGCCGATGGCCGTGGCAATGGCCTGCAGCTCCTTGTTGGCGAGCACCGTGCGGCTGTCCTTCGACATGGTGTTCAGCACCTTGCCGCGCAGCGGCAGCACCGCCTGGGTCTCCTTGTCGCGCGCCTCCTTCGCCGAGCCGCCCGCGGAGTCGCCCTCGACCAGGAAGAGCTCGTTTCTCACCACGTCGCCCGAGGCGCAGTCGACCAGCTTCCCGGGAAGCGTGGCGATGCCGCTCGACTTCTTGCGCTCGACCTTCTTGCCCTTGGAAAGCCGCGCCATGGCCTGCTCGATGGCGAGCTCGACGATGCGCTTGCCCTCCTCCGGATGCTCGTTCAGCCACAGCTCGAAGGCGTCGCGCACGCACAGCTCGAGCAGCTTGGCCGCGTGCCGCGTGGTGAGCTTCTCCTTCGTCTGCCCGTGGAACTGCGTGCGAACGATGCGCGCCGACAGGGTGAAGCAGGCGCGGCCCCACAGGTCCTCGGCGATCAGCTTCACGCCCTTGGGGGCGAGGCCGCGCGTGTCCATGAAGGCGGCGAGCGCCTCGAAGATGCCGGCGCGAAAGCCCGCCTCGTGCGTGCCCCCCGAGCGCGTGGGGATGAGGTTCACGTGGCTGTCGGCGAACACGTCGCCCTCGGCCACCCAGCCGATCGCCCACGCCGCGCCCTCGCCGGGCTCGATCTCGGGGATGTTCGATTCGCGGAAGAAGCGCTCGCCGGTGAACAGCGGCGCCACCAGCTCGCGGCCGGCGAGCATCATCTCGAAGTACTGCACCATGCCGCGCTCGTAGCGCCAGGTTTTGGCCTCCCGGCCCTCGATCGCGAGCACCATGGTGAGCCCCGGCAGCAGGTAGGCCTTGGAGCGCACCAGGTGCTCCAGCTCGGCGAGCGGGATGTTCGGCGAATCGAAGTACTTGGGATCGGGCCACAGCCGCACCACCGTGCCGGTGCGCTTCTCCTTCGCCTTCTCGCTCTTCAGCTTCTGGGCGAGCTCGCCGCCCTCGAAGGCGATGCTGTGTTTTTCGGCGTTTCTGAAGACAACGACTTCACACCGCCTCGAGAGGGCGTTGGACACGGCGACGCCCACGCCGTGCAGGCCCCCGGAGATGTGGTACACGCCGTCGCCCGAGCGCGAGAACTTGCCGCCGGCATGCAGCATGGTGAAGGCGACCTCCACCGCGGGCTTCTTCTCCACCGGGTGCATGTCCACCGGAATGCCGCGGCCTTCGTCCTCTACTTCCACCGAGCCGTCCTTGCGCACCGTGACGGTGATCTTCTTTCCGTAGCCGGCGAGCGCCTCGTCGACCGCGTTGTCGATCGCTTCCTGCACGATGTGCAGCGGATGCACGGTGTGCGTGTACATGCCGGGCATGCGCCGCACGGGCTCGAGCCCCTTGAGCGCCTGGATCGCCGAGGCGTCGTAAACCGGTTGCTTGGCCATGGATCTAGTTCGTTTTCCTGCTCATGACGCCATATATTGTAGTCGCGCGGCTCACGCCGGCTGCGCGGCATAGCGCCGGCGCACCTGCGCCGCGCTCGAGCGGCCCGGCGCATGCACGCCGATGCCCTCGCCGGCAGCCGCCTCCGCGAGCCTGCGATCGAGCGTGATCAGGTCGAAGCCGCAGCGCGCCGCGAGCTCGAGGTAGGCGGCGTCGTAGACCGTGAGCGCGCGGCGCTCGGCCAGCGCGCTCAGCGCCCGCAGCTCGGGCAATGTGTTGTCGCAACGCAACGAAAGCTGCATCGCGCTGTCGAGGATCTCCAGGCGCTGCTCCCGGCCGACCCGGCCGCGCCGTTCCGCGACCAGCAAGGCATTCGGAAACTCCAGGCGCCAGAGATAGGGAACCCAGCACTCGGTGGCCTCCACGAGCTCGAACGCCGTGTCGCTGAACCCGGTGCGCTCGTCCTGCAGGAACCACGCCAGTGTCACCGAGCAGTCGAAGACGACCGCCATCTCAGTACCGTCGTCCGGCCTTGATCAATTCCGCGATGGTCGTGCCGGGCTTGGCGCCGCGGTCCCAGGCGGCGCGCCTGCGCTTGATCTCGTCGATGAGCGCGCGTTGGCGCGCGCGCTGGTCCTTGTCGGCGGCCGCGGGCACGAGGCGCGCCACGGGCCGGCCGCGCCGCGTGATCACGACCGTCTCGCCCGCCTCCACCTTGTCGAGCAGCTCGGCGAGCTTGGTCTTGGCCTCGAAGGAACCCACGGTGATGGTCAATCGCCCTTCTCCAACTAGACAACCAGTCTGGAGGATATCAGCGTCCGGCCAGGCGCGCAAAAAGCTCGACGCTGGCGGCGATCGAGCTCGAGAGCGGCGCTTCCTCCCAGAGCTGCAGAAGCTGCTTCTGCGCCATGAGCGCCGCGCGGTCGCCGGCAAGGAGGCTGCGCACCACGGCCTGGGCGCTGGGCGCGATCTCCTCGACGAGGCCCCACTCGCAGGCGCGGCGGGCATCGATCGCCTCGCCCGTCAGGACGAGCCAGGCGGCGCGGCCGGTGCCGACGAGGCGCGGCAGAAGCGCCGCCTCGACCACCGACGGGATGCCCAGGCGCACTTCGGGCATCGCGAACCGGGTGCCTTCGGCCGCCACGCGCAGGTCGCAGGCGGCGGCGAGCTCGAGTCCCGCGCCGATCACCGCGCCGTGCAGCTGCGCCACCACGGGAATCGGAAGGCGCCGCAGCGCGGCGCATACCTCGTGGATGCGCCGGATGAAAGTCCGCGCGCTCGCCTCGTCGAGCGCCTCGAGCTCGTGAAGGTCGGCGCCGCCGCAGAAGGCGCGGCCGCGTCCGGCGAGGAGGACCGCGTGCAGCGCATCGTCGTCGACGAGCGACTCGATCGCGTTGCCGAGCGCGTCCAGCAGCGCGCTGTTCAGCGCATTGGCCTTCTGCGGGCGGTTGAGGAAGATGCGGGCGAGCGCGCCGTCTTTCTCGATTTCGACCATGGTGCGAGCATATTAGTAGAATGCAGCTCTAGCCCCTTCCTGCCTCGATGAGCAAAAAAGAGACGAGCTGGCAATTCCCCGCCGAGATGCGACCGCGCCCGGAAGACTGGCGCTTCGACCTCGACGCGGCGCTCGACGCCGTGGTGCAGCTGCGCGCCGAGATCCCGGAGGACGCGTTCACCGCCCCCATCCTCGGCACCGAGCGCGTGGGCAACGGCGTGGTGATCCGCGACGACGGCCTCGTGCTCACCATCGGCTACCTCATCACCGAGGCGAGCACCCTCTGGCTCACGACGAACCGCGGCACGGTCGTGGGCGGCTTTCCGATCGCCTACGACCAGGCGAGCGGCTTCGGCCTGGTGCAGCCGCTCGGGCCCCTGGGCGTGAAGCCGCTCGCGCGCGGCAGCTCCGCCTCGTGCCGGGTGGGCGAGAACGTCGTGGTCGCCGGCCAGGGGGCGCGCGCGCATTCGCTGCGCGCGACGGTGTTCGCCAAGCGCGAGTTCGCCGGCTACTGGGAGTACCTGCTGGAGGAGGCCATCTACACCGCGCCGGCGCATCCGCAGTGGGGCGGCGCGGCGCTCATCGGCGCCGAGGGCAAGCTCCTCGCCATCGGCTCGCTGCTGGTGCAGGAGAAGCTCGACACCGGCGTCCTCCAGGGCAACATGTTCGTGCCGATCGATCTCCTCGAGCCCATCTTCGAGGACCTGGTCAAGTCGGGCCGCGCTTCGCGCGCGCCGCATCCGTGGCTCGGCATGTACACCACCGAGGCGGGCGCGCGCCTCGTGGTGGCCGGCATCGCGCCCGGTGCGCCCGCCGAGCGCGCCGGCGTCAAGGTGGGCGACATGGTGCTGGAAGTGGCCGGCGCCAAGCCCGAGAGCCTGGCCGACCTCTGGCGGCGCGTCTGGCGCCTCGGCCCTCCGGGCACCGAAGTCCCCCTCAAGCTCCTGCGCAACGCCGCCCCGGTCGACGTGCGCCTCCGCTCCGCCGACCGCAGCGACTTCCTCAAGAAGCCCCACCTCCACTGACAAGATCGGGGTCAGACCCCACAGCGGGGTCAGACCCCGCCGCGGGGCCCGACCCCGGGCGTGCGGCGCGCACACGCGCGGATTTCTTGCGCGCAGGGAAGGTCAAGCTTTCGGTGAAGCCGTCGCTGGCCAGAGGCTCGCCGCGGCTGGTCGCGCGCCGAATGGCGAGCAGCAGGCTCGTCTCCACCCCCTCCTCCACGAGGCTCCGGTACGCGGTGTGCCGCGAGGTCGATTCCCCGGCGATGGCAAGGTACTCGCAATGCGGGGTTAGCAGCGGATCGGAGCGCATGCCCGCGTTCACCGCGTAGCTCGACCAATGATAGTCCGAGGGATGATCGACCATGCGCGCCCGCGACGGATTCAGCTCGATGTACCGGTAGCACGCAAGCACATAGCGGGACGACTCCACCATGCAGGAGCGAAACCGCCCCTCCCACAGCGTGCCGCTGCGCCCATGGCGGCGGTTGAAGTATTGCGTGTAACGCTGTCCCAGATCCTTCATGAACCCAGAGCACGCTCGCGCAAGCTGCGGCGTGAGAAGGAGGTGAACGTGGTTGGTCATCATGCAATAGGCGTGCACGTCGCAACCAGCCCTGGGCGCGAGCGCGCGCAGGTTGGCGAGGTAGACGCGGCAGTCCGCGTCGTCGGCGAAGCAGTCTGCGCGGTTGTTTCCGCGCTGCACGACGTGGACTGCTACGCCGGGCACGATCATGCGTACTTGCCGAGCCATGCTCCGTAGAACGCCTCGACGCGCCGTCGGTTGACGCGGGGTCGTTGACGCGGGGTCAGACCCCGGCGCGGGGTCTGACCCCGATCCAGGGTCTGACCCCGATTTGGTCAGGGCGCGAAGCGCTCGACGGCGCGCCAGTCGACGAGCGAAGCGAGGTCGGGCGCGGCGGGCAGGGTGAGGCGGCCGCCGCGGATGGGCGGCGCCGGCACGACGTGCGCCTGCATCAGGAGAAAGAAGCTCTGCTCGGCCGGCAGCGACGCGGGGAGCTGCAGGTTGATGAGCGTGCCGAGCGCGCTCTCGGCGTAGATGCCGAGCGCCGAGTGACGCGCGGGACCGAACGCCGCCTGGATGGCGCGCGACGCGGAAAAGCCGATGCGGCCGGGCTTGAGCGAGACCGCACGAGCGCCGCGCGCGACGTAGAGCTCGGCGTCGCGCAGCGAGGTGCAGGACGAGTCGATGAGGATGGGAATGCCGCAGGCGGCCTGCAAGGCCTCGAAGCGCGCATCGGGCGCGAGCGGGCACGGATCCTCGGCGACGCCGACGCCGGCGGCGGCGATCCGGCGCACGTAGTCGAGCGCCGCCTCGCGCCCATAGGCGCCGTTGGCGTCCACGTAGAGCGCAACCTCGGCGCCGATTGCCGCGCGGATCTCCGCGAGCGCGGCGAGGTCGGTGTCGAGCCCCTGGCCGCCCTTGACCTTGAGCGTGCGAAACCCGTGCCGCGCGCACGCCTCGGCCGCGTCGCGCGCCATCGCCGCGGGCGCCGCGCGCGTGACGGTCCAGCACACGTCCACCTCGGGTTGCCCGCCCCACAGGCGCCACAGCGGCGTACCCGCCGCCGCGGCGCGCAGCGTCCAGCAGGCATTGTCGACCAGGCCCTTGGCGAGCCGGTTCTCGGGGATCTTCTCCCAGGCGCGGGTGACGGCCGCGGCATCGGCGAGATCCACCCCCGCGAGGGCCGGCACGATCAGGTCCTCGAGCGCCGCGCGCAGCGAGCGCGGCGACACCCCGGACCACGTGCCCTTCACCGTGCCTTCGGCAAGGCCGGTGGTGCCGTCGTCGGCCACGAGCGTGAGCAGCGCGAACAGTCCTGCGCGCTCCACCGCGTTCGACCAGACGATCTCGCGCGCGTAGGGCAGGCGGTAGAAGTGCAGCGACCAGCGCTCGAGCTTCATGATTTGCTATTGTGACGACTATGAGTCTTGCCGGCGAAGCGGTGGTGGCGATCTGGCAGGAGCCTCCGCCCGAGTCGCGCGCGGACTACTACGCCTGGCACAACGGCGAGCATATGGCCGAGCGCGTGGCGATCCCGGGCTTCCTGCGCGGCCGGCGCTACCAGGCGCTCGAGGGCCGTCCCGAGTTCTTCACGCTGTATGAGGCGCGCGGCCTGGAGGTGCTCACCGGGCCGGACTACCTGGCGCGGCTCAACAACCCCACGCCGCTCACGCGGCGCGTCGCGCCGCTCCTGCGCAGCAACGTGCGCTCGCTCTGCCGCGTCGCGCTCTCGCGCGGCACCGGCCAAGGCGGCCTCGTGATGACCTGGCGCTACGACACCGCGCCCGAGCGCGCCGCCGAGCAGCGCGCGCTGCTCGAGCGCCTGCTGCCGGCCATCGCCGAGCGCCCCGGGGTATGCGGCGCGCACCTGTGCCTCGGCGACCGCGCGGCGAGCGGCGTGCAGACCGAGGAGAAGAAAAACCGGCCGCAGGCGGCCCTTACCCCGGGCTGGATCGTCCTCGTCGAAGGCTCGGCCGACCGCGCGCTTCTGGAGACGGCGTGCCGCGAGCTCTCTCCCGAGGCGCTGGCGGCGGCCGGCGCGGCCGCGCCGATCGAGCGCGGGCTGTACCGGCTCCAGTTCAGCCCGGCGTGACGCGCGCTCAGCCCAGCGTGGGCATGTGGAAGCCCGGCGCGGGGGTGTCCTGGTGC
>DATLGR010000424.1:0-1899 GCA_035540415.1 Burkholderiales bacterium
CTATACGACATTGTCCGCGCGGCCGCCTTGTTACAGGCTCCCGCGGCGGGCGCGTGCCGTTCGGCCCGGCGCGGGAACGGCTGGCGGCCGGCGCAGGTCCATGCGAATCCCAAGGAGGGTCCCATGCAACCCAGCAAGCTCGTGCTTTGCGCCGCCGCGGCGTGGCTCGCCGCCGGCTGCGCCGCTCCCGTCGATCGCACCGCCGCCCCCGCGCAGCCCGGCGTGGGCGTGGTCGAGTCCGCCACGCCGCCGGTGCCTGCGGCCGCCTATCCGCGCGCCATGGCGCTGCTCGACCAGGCGGGCAAGACCACGCTGCGCGGCTACGAGGCGGTCGTGCGCATGCCCGACGGCACCCGCCAGACGGTGCAGGCGCGCGACGTCAAGCCCGGCGACCGCGTGCTGGTGAGCGCCGAGGGCATCGCGGTGCGCTACTAGCCGCATCGGCGTACGCCCGCGCGGCAAGCCCGGGGCGGGGGAGAGGCGATAATCGCGCCGCATGTCCCGTGCGATTCTGGTCACCGGCGGGCTGGGCTACATCGGCTCGCACACCGTCGTTGCGCTCGCCGCGGCCGGTTACGCGCCGGCGATCGTCGACAACCTGGCCAATACCAAGCGCGCGGTGCTGCCGCGCCTGGCCGAGCTCGCCGGGCGCGAGCTCGCCTTCCACGAGGCCGACCTGCGCGACCGCGCCGCGCTCGAGCGCGTCTTCGCCGCCGGGCGCTATTCGGCGGTGATCCACTTCGCGGGGCTCAAGGCGGTGGGCGAATCGGTGGAGAAGCCGCTCCTTTATTGGGACAACAACGTCGGCGGCACCGTGGCGCTGCTCGAGGCGATGCGCGCGCACGGCGTGCGGCAGCTCGTCTTCAGCTCCTCGGCCACGGTCTACGGCGAGCCCGAGCGCCTGCCGATCGGCGAGGACCATCCGCTGCGCCCGCAGAGCCCCTACGGGCGCACCAAGCTCGCCATCGAATGGCTGCTCGCCGACGAGGCGGGGAGCGACCCGGCGTTCCGCTACGCGGCGCTGCGCTACTTCAACCCTACCGGCGCACACCCCTCCGGGCGCATCGGCGAGGACCCCAACGGCATCCCGAACAACCTCTTCCCCTACCTCTCGCAGGTGGCGGTGGGCCGCCGCCCCAACCTGCGCGTGTGGGGGCGCGATTACCCCACGCCCGACGGCACCGGCGTGCGCGACTACATCCACGTCATGGACCTCGCCGAAGGCCACGTCGCGGCGCTCGGGGCGCTCGCGCGCGGCGCGTCCTTCACCGTCAACCTCGGCACCGGCCGCGGCTACTCGGTGCTGGAGGCCGCCCAGGCCTTCGGCCGCGCCTGCGGCAAGCCCATCCCCCTGGAATTCGCCCCGCGCCGCCCGGGCGATGTCGCCGCCTGCTACGCCGACCCGGCGGCCGCCGCGCGCACCCTCGGCTGGCGCGCGCGCCTCGACCTCGACGCCATGTGCCGCGACGTCTGGCGCTGGCAGTCCGCCAACCCCCACGGCTACTGAACCGATGAACCGGGGACGGAGCCCGGGCTCCGTCCCCAAGAAGAATGGCATTTATACTGGACAGGCATGTCCGCCATAACCGACATCGGACGGCGCGTCCGCGAAGCTCGAACCGGGCGCGGGCTCACGCAGAAGGCGCTTGCCGACTCCTGCGGGCTCGCGCGACAGACCATCGCGCAGCTCGAGCAGGGGACGTTCAGCGACCTCGGCATCCGCAAGATCGAACGCGTCCTGCACGTCCTGGGACTGGGCTTGCAGATCAAGCCGCGCCCCGCGTCGCGGCAGCGACCCCGCCTGCAGCGGCTCTTCGACGCGCGCGCCCGGGCGCGGCGCACAGACGCCCTCGCCAGGGCGCGGGCGGCGCTGGCCGCGCTGCGCAAGCGGCGCATCGC
>DATLGR010000425.1:0-4152 GCA_035540415.1 Burkholderiales bacterium
CTCCTCCGCCGCGGCCGGCTCGAGCACCGCCTCGAGGTATTCGGGCCGCGCCAGGCTCTTCAGGTGCTCGACCACTCTGTGCACCTCATGATCGGCGACGAAGGCGCCGTGAAGGCGCTGCGGCAGCCCGGTGCCCGGCGGCAGGTACAGCATGTCGCCCGAGCCGATCAGCGCCTCCGCGCCGGACTGGTCCAGGATGGTGCGCGAATCGACTTTCGACGACACCTGGAAGGCGATGCGCGTGGGAATGTTCGCCTTGATGAGCCCCGTGATCACGTCCACCGAGGGACGCTGGGTGGCGAGGATGAGGTGGATGCCCGCCGCGCGCGCCTTCTGCGCGAGGCGGGCGATGAGCTCCTCGACCTTCTTGCCCACCACCATCATCAGGTCGGCGAGCTCGTCGATGACCAGCACGAGGTGCGGCAGCGGCTGCAGCGGCTGCGGCTCGCCCGAGTCCACGGTGAACGGATCCTCGAGCTTGCGCCCCTGCTTTTCGGCGTCGGCGATCTTGTGGTTGAAGCCGGACAGGTTGCGCACGCCGAGCCAGTTCATCAGCTTGTAGCGCCGGTCCATTTCCGCGACGCACCAGCTGAGCGCGTTGGTGGCCTGCTTCATGTCGGTCACCACCGGCGCGAGCAGGTGCGGGATGTCCTGGTAGACCGAGAGCTCGAGCATCTTCGGGTCGATCAGGATGAGGCGCACCAGGCGCGGCTCCGCCTTGTACAGCAGCGAAAGGATCATGGCGTTCAGCGCCACCGACTTGCCCGAGCCGGTGGTGCCGGCGACCAGGAGGTGCGGCATGCGCGCGAGGTCGGCGACCACCGGGTTGCCCGCGATGTCCTTGCCCAGCGCGAGCGCGATCGGGGACTGCAGCGCGTGATAGGCCTCCGAGCCGAGGATCTCGGACAGGCGCACGGTCTGGCGGTGGGGATTGGGGATCTCCAGGCCCATGCAGGACTTGCCGGGAATGGTCTCCACCACGCGGATCGACACGACCGACAGCGCGCGCGCGAGATCCTTGACGAGATTGACGATCTGGCTGCCCTTGACGCCCACCGCGGGCTCGATCTCGTAGCGCGTGATGACCGGCCCGGGGTAGGCGGCGAGCACCTTCACCACGACGCCGAAATCGGACAGCTTCTTCTCGATCAGGCGCGAGGTGAACTCCAGCGTCTCGGCGCTGATGCGCTCGCCCTCCTGCTTGGCCTCGTCGAGCAGCTTGATCGGCGGCAGCGGCGTGTCGGGCAGGTCCTCGAAGAGCGGCGCCTGCTTTTCCTTCTGCACGCGCTCGGACTTCTTGATCTCGGCCACCGGCGGCTCGATCCGGATGGGCGGATGGTCCTCCTCGCGGCGCCGCTCGGTCTCGACCACCAGCGTGCGCTCCTCGCGCGCGAGCGCGCCGATGCGCCGGTCGCGCCGGCGCTCCCAGGCGGCGCGCGAGCCTTCGTAGGCGCGCTCCAGCGCGCGGCCGACCGCCTCCGACGCCGCGAGCCAGGAGACCCCGGTAAAGAGGCTCAAGCCGACGGCGAACAGCGTGAGCAGCGCGAGGGTCGCGCCGGTGAATCCGAGCGCCGCGGCCACCGCGCCGGCGGCGGCGTGGCCGAGGAGCCCGCCGGGGCCGAGCGGCAGCTCGGCGCGCATGCTGTGCAGGCGAAGATGCTCGAGCGCGGCGCTCGCGAGCAGCACCACGAGGAAGCCGGCGAAGGCGAGCGCGAGCGGCCGGCGGTCGATGAGCCCGCTGCCGTCGAGGCGGCGATAACCCCACACCACGACGTAGCCGCACAGCGCGACCCACCAGTACGCCGACAGCCCGAAGAGATAGAGCAGCAGGTCGGCGAGCCAGGCGCCGACGACCCCGCCGGCGTTGCGAACGGCGGCGTCCGTGGCGCTGTGCGACCAGCCCGGATCGGCTCGATGGAAGGTGAGGAAGATGAGCGCGAGGTAGGCGCCGAGCGCGACGAGCGCCAGCCACTTGGCTTCGCGCAGCAGGCCCGCGAGCTTCGCGGGGAGGGGGGCAGCCGTTTTTTCCGCTACGCGCATCGCGCCGATCTTCGTCGCACGATTCTA
Organism: Burkholderiales bacterium; assembly: GCA_035540415.1. Classification (GTDB taxonomy): domain Bacteria; phylum Pseudomonadota; class Gammaproteobacteria; order Burkholderiales; family SG8-39; genus SCGC-AG-212-J23. The sequence continues at coordinate 2,068 of DATLGR010000425.1, forward strand.
CCGCACAAACAAAAACCCCCGCCGAGGCGGGGGCAAGTTCCCTGAGCGAATGATGCTATTCGGACAGCAGGATCGACTCGCGCAGCACGATGTTCGAGCCGCGCATCTCGATGTACCCGCCCATCTGGAGGTCCTTCATCACGCGGCTCACCATCTCGCGCGAGGCGCCGATCATCTTGGCGATGTCCTGCTTCGGCAGGCGCTTGGTGACGATTTTTTCCCCGCCCACGGTCTCGGACATGTCGATGAGCAGCCGCGCGACGCGCCCGTAGACGTCGAGCAGGGCAAGGCTGTTGATCTTGCGGTCGGCCTCGCGCAGGCGGCGCACCAGCCCGCGCATGACCGCCATGGTGATGTCGAAGTTCTCGGCGAGGCACTTCTTGAAGTCGCGCTTGGAGATGTAGAGCAGCTCGCAGGGCTCGATCGCCACCACCGTCGCGGAGCGCGGCGCGTCGTCGATCAGGCCCATCTCGCCGAAGAACTCGCCTGCGCCGAGGAAGGAGAGGATCACTTCCTTGCCGTCGGAGTCGCTCATCATGACCTTGAGCCGGCCGGTGAGCACGATGTAGAGCGAGTCGGTCATGTCGCCGCCCGAGATGACCGTGGTCGACCGGGGCACGCTCTTGCGCACGACCATCGTCGACAGCATGCGCAGTTGCTCTTCGGGAAGGCTGGAAAACAGCGGCACGGCCTTGAGGACCGTGGTGGAGACCGGTGTGGCCATGTGGTGGCTCTCCCTCTCTTATTCTGCAAGGAATGGTAACAGAACCGCGTCGGGCCGGAGCTACGGCGTGCGCGCCGGGGCCGGGCGTCGCCGTCAGGCGTCACCGCCCGGGAAAAAGGCGGGTGGGGGCGCCCGTATAATCGGGCGCCCCCACCCGCCGCCTGCCGAAATGCCCCAGCGCCACGCCCGCCTGCTCATCCTTGGTTCCGGACCCGCCGGCTATACCGCGGCGGTCTACGCCGCGCGCGCGAACCTGCGCCCGGTGCTGATCACCGGGATCGCGCTGGGAGGCCAGCTGATGACCACCACGGACGTGGACAACTGGCCGGCCGACGCCGACGGCGTGCAGGGTCCGGAGCTCATGCAGCGCTTCCAGCGTCACGCCGAGCGCTTCGATACCCAGGTCATCAGCGACCACGTCCACACGGCGCGGCTGGGGGAGCGTCCCTTCGTCCTCGAAGGCGACGCGGCCACGTACACCTGCGACGCATTGATCATCGCCACCGGGGCGAGCGCGAAATACCTCGGCCTGCCCTCCGAGGAGAAGTTCATGGGCCGCGGGGTTTCGGCCTGCGCTACCTGCGACGGGTTCTTCTACAAGGGGCAGGACGTGGTGGTGGTCGGTGGCGGCAACACCGCCGTGGAGGAGGCGCTCTACCTCGCCAACATCGCCCGCGGCGTGCGCCTGGTCCACCGCCGCGACAAGTTCCGCGCGGAGAAGATCATGGTGGACAAGCTCCAGCAGCGGGTGCGCGAAGGCAAGATCGAGCTCGTGCTCGACTCGGTGGTCGAGGAGGTGCTGGGAGACGCGAGCGGCGTCACGGGCCTGAGGGTGCGCAACCTGCGCTCCAGCGAGCCTCGCGTGCTCGAGGCCAAGGGCTTTTTCGTCGCCATCGGCCATACCCCGAACACCGCGCTCTTCGAGGGGCAGCTCCAGATGCGCAACGGCTACATCGTCACGCGCGGCGGCCATGACGGACAGGCCACCGCCACCAGCATTGCCGGGGTCTTCGCCGCGGGCGACGTGCAGGATCACGTGTACCGCCAGGCGGTGACCAGCGCCGCCACTGGATGCATGGCGGCGCTCGACGCGGAGAAGTACCTCGATGCCACGGTGGCCTGAGGACGAGGAATTCCGCCGCGCCCTCGAAGGGGTCGAGCCGCTGCGCGCGACGCGCCGGCGGGCGCCGGGGGCGGCCAAGCCCGCGCCGCTCGCGGCCCAGACCCGGGCCGACGAGCGCGCCGCCCTCGCCGAATCCCTGCACGGTCCGCGCTCGCTCGACGACGCCATCGAGTCGGGCGAGGAGCTCGTCTACCTGCGTGAAGGCCTCTCGCGCCAGCTCCTGCGCAAGCTTCGCCGG
>DATLGR010000426.1:0-2582 GCA_035540415.1 Burkholderiales bacterium
CTGGCTCGCCTCCTCGCCCAGCACCTCCAGCCGGATTGTGTTCAGCAGCAGTCGCGCGGTGACATAGCCGTAGGCCGGCTCCTTTTCGATCAGCGCGCGCGCCGCGAGCACCGCCGACTTGCGTACCTCGTCCATCGGCACGCCGTCGTACAGGTCGCGCACGATGGACTCGAGGATGGGCTCGGGCGAAGCGTCGGCCAGCCCGGCGCAGGCGGCCTCCACCAGCCGGCGCAGTCCCCCCCGGTCGAGCGGGCGCTTCTCGCCGTTCTCCACCACGTGAATGCCGGTCTCTACGGGTCGCGCTTTGTCTTGCAGCCGCGCCTTGGCGCGCTCCTCCCGGTACAGCACGTAGGCCCGCGCCACGTCGTGCTCGCCCGAGCGCATCAGCGCGAGCTCGACCTGGTCCTGGATGTCCTCGATATGGAAGGTGCCGCCCTGCGGCTGGCGGCGGATGAGGGCGCCGACCACCGCCGTGGTGAGCGCGGCGACGAGCTCCCGGATGCGGGCGGACGCCGCCCCCTGCGCGCCGTTCACCGCGAGGAAGGCCTTGGTCATGGCCACGCTGATCTTCGCCGGCTCGAAGCCGACCACGGCGCCGTTGCGCCGGATGATCTTGTACTCCGAAAAGGGCGTGCGGGCCGCCGCCGCCTCCGGCGGCACCGCGCTCACGGCCGGGACGACCGTGGCATTGTCCTGAGCGATCTGCATGGTTCTCTCCCGTAAGGTCACTCGCCCGGCTCTTACTAAATCTAGTGTTTCCTGGCCTAGTGATGACTATTTATTGTGCGTCGAGCCTACACACCGTGGCGTGAATTTGCAAGCGCGGTCACTAAATATTGCGCGGGCCGTGCGACTTTCGACTAGATATAGGATGCGCGGTCGCGCGATGGCGCGGCGCAACACAATGGGTAGGGCCTCCTCAGGCTCTGGAAGCCAGATCTAGGAGAACGCGCCGCCAGTCGAACCGCGCGCCCGGGTCGCTCTTGCGACCCGGCGCGATGTCGCTGTGAGCCGCGATGGCGCGCAACGGCAGCCGCCGGCGCAGCCCCGCGACGAGCAGCCCGAGGCGCCGGTATTGCGCCGGCGCGAACGGGTCCTGGTCAGTGCCTTCGAGCTCGATGCCCACGGAGAAGTCGTTGCAGCGGCTGCGGCCGCGCCAGCAGGATTCACCGGCGTGCCACGCTCGCCGCTCGACCGGCACGAACTGCACCAGCTCCCCGTCGCGGCGCACGAGATAGTGGGACGACACGCGCAACGCCGCGATCTCGCGAAAGCTCGGATGCTGCTCGGGGTCCAGCCGGTTGGTGAACAGGCGCTCGATGGCATCGCCGCCGAACTGCCCGGGCGGCAGGCTGATCGAGTGCACCACCACCAGCGTGATCTCGGCTCCGGGCGGGCGCGCATCGCAGTTGGGCGAGTCGACCCGGCGGTCAGGGCCGGTCTTCATCCGTGATGCCCAGGCGCTGCATTCGGTAGCGCAATTGCCGGAACGTGATGCCGAGGAGCTTGGCCGCCGCCGTGCGGTTGAAGCCGGTCTTGCCGAGCGCCTCGAGGATGGCGCGGCGCTCCACCGCGTCGAGATAGTCGGGCAGGGTCTCGCCTGGGCCGCCGGCAGGCGGCCCCTCCTCCGCGCCCGGCCTCAGGCGCAGGTCCTGCGCCTGGATGACGTCGCTGCTCGACAGCGCCATGGCCCGCTCGAGGATGTTCTCGAGCTCGCGCACATTGCCCGGAAAATCATAGCCGGCGAGGGCGTCCAGCGCCGAGGCGTCAAGGCGCGGCGCCGCCAACCCCTGCTGGCGGGCGAGCCGCTCGAGGATGCTCGCGGCGATCGCCGGCACGTCCTCGCGGCACTCCCGCAGCGGCGGCATGTGCAGCTCGATCACGTTCAGCCGGTAGAACAGGTCCTGGCGGAAGCGGCCGGCGGCGACCAGCTCGGCGAGCTTCTGGTGCGTGGCGCTGATGATGCGCACATCCACGGGCTCCTCCTGCGTCGAACCCACCTTGCGCACGCGCTTCTCCTGGATCGCCCGCAGCAGCTTGACCTGCATTGGCAGCGGCAGCTCGGCGACTTCGTCGAGGAACAGCGTGCCGCCGTCGGCGGCCTGGAAGAATCCGCCGCGGTCTGCCTCGGCGCCGGTGAATGAGCCTTTCTTGTAGCCGAAGAACTCGCTCTCCATGAGCGCATCGGGGATGGCACCGCAGTTGACCGGGACGAACGGCTTGTCCCGGCGGGCGCCGTTCTCGTGGATGAGGCGGGCCGCGAGCTCCTTGCCGCTTCCTGACTCCCCCGAGATGTATACCGGCGCCTGGCTGCGCGCCAGACGGGCCACGAGGGTGCGCACCTGGGCGAGCGGCGCGCTGTCTCCCAGGAGCTGCTGGTCCTTGCCGGGCCCCGCAGCCGGCAGCGACAGCGCCGAGCGCACCAGCGTGCGCAGCTGCTCCAGCCCGACCGGCTTGGAGACGTAGTCGAAGGCGCCGGCCTTGAGCGCGGCGACCGCATTCTCGGCGCTGCCATGCGCTGTGATCACCGCCACCGGCAGGTCCGTGCCGAGCTGGGCGATGTGGCGCACGAGCTCCAGCCC
>DATLGR010000427.1:0-10679 GCA_035540415.1 Burkholderiales bacterium
GTTCACCCCGATCATGCAGTCGCTCGGCTCGCTCCTGAACGGCATCACCAACTACAACACCTACGTGCCGGGCATGCAGTACCCGGGAATCGACGACTACTTCAAGCGCTACCGCGAGCGCGCCACGGCGGCGCGCGTCGATCCGCTCGGCTACTACATCACGCCGTTCAACTACGCGATCGGCCAGATGCTCGAGCAGGCGGTCGCCGGCACCAAGAGCCTCGACCACAAGGCACTCGCGGGCTGGCTGCGCCAGAACCAGGTGAGCACCATCGTGGGCGATATCCGCTGGGACAAGTCCGGCGAATGGGCGAACCCGCGGGTCATCCAGGCGCAGTTCCGGGGCGTGGTGGACAAGGACATGGAGCAGTTCACCCAGCCGGGCAAGCAGGTCGTGATCTATCCGGAGAAGTACAAGACCGGAGACGTGATCGTACCGTTCGAGAAAGCGCGCGGCCGGGCGTAACACCCGGCGCCCGAAGGCGGCGCGGCGACCCCGCGCCGCTTTTTTTGGAGTAGGGAGTGTTCTTTTCCTTCGACCTGCTGTTCGAGGCGGTGCTCTTCGGCGTGCTGCTGGGCTGCTTCTATGCCGCGGTGAGCATGGGGCTGGCGGTCGCCTTCGGCCTGCTCGACGTGCCGCACGTGGCCCATCCGGCGGTGATGGTATTCGGCGCCTACTGCACCTACCTGCTCGGGCTGTACGGCTGGGATCCGATCCTGGCCGGCATCGTGCTGATGCCGTTCTTCTTCGTGTTCGGCATCGCGCTGTACCGGTTTTACTTCGAGACCTTCGAGAAGCGCGGCACCGAGGCCGGCGTGCGCGGCCTCGCCTTCTTCTTCGGGGTGGCCTTCATCATCGAGGTGTGCCTGATCCTGGGCTTCGGCGTCGACCAGCGCACGGTGCACGCCACCTACATCGGCACCAGCGTCTCGATCGGCGACTACCGCATCCCCCAGCGCATGATCGTCGCCTTCGGTCTCGCGCTCATCCTCACGGTGGCGCTCACGCTGTATCTTTCGCGCACCTTCACCGGGCGCGCGATCAAGGCCGTGGCGCAGGACGAGGCGGCGCTGCGCCTGATGGGCGTGAACCCGGTGCGCATCAAGCAGTGGGCCTTCGGCATCGCCACCGCGGTGGCGGCGATCGCGGGCGCCATGCTCATCATCGTCGGCCCGGTGGAGCCGACCATGGACCGGCTCTACATCGGCCGCACCTTCTGCATCGTGGTGCTGGCGGGGCTGGGCAGCATGACCGGGACGCTCGCGGCGGGGCTCATCCTCGGCATCTCGGAGTCCATCGTGCTCATGATGCTGGGTGCTTCCTGGGCACCGGCGGTGGCCTTCGGCCTTCTGCTCGTGGTGCTGGCGGTCCGTCCGCAGGGGCTGTTCGGACGATGAGCGTCCCATGAGGAAAGGCGATCTCGTCTACTGGGTGAGCGCGGCGATCGTGCTCGCAGTGCTCGTCGCCTTCGCGATGTCGGATGCGAACGAGTACTTCTTCTTCGCCGGGTACACGGTGCTCACCGTGGTGACGCTCGCCACCGCCTGGAACATCCTCGGCGGCTACGCGGGGTACGTGAATTTCGGCACCGCCGCGTTCTTCGGCGTGGGGGCCTACACGGCGGTGCTGCTGTTCCGCGCGCTGGAGGCGCCGCTCGTGATCCAGATCGTCGCCGCCGCCGTGGTGTGCGGGCTGATGGGATTCGCCACGGGGCTCCTCACGCTGAGGCTGCGCGGCATCTTCTTCGCCATCGCCACCGTCGCGCTCATCTTCATCATGGAGACGGTGGTCATCAACTGGCGCTATCTCGGCGGCGCCACGGGGCTGCAGCTCCTGCGCCCCGACCTCGTCGGCCCCTTCGAAAGCTACACGCGGATGCTGTTCGCGGTGATGGCGCTCATGGCCGTGATCGGCGTCTCCATTGCGCGCTACATCGAGGTGTCGTGGATCGGCCGCGGCCTGCGCGCCATCCGCGACAGCGAGGAGGCGGCCGAGGCGAGCGGCGTGCCGACGCTGAAGCTGAAGCTCTTCGCCTGCACCGTGTCGGGCGCGCTGATGGGGGCGGCGGGCGCGCCGATGCCCATGTACCTCAGCTTCATCGAGCCCTTCTCCACGTTCAACCTGCTGTGGTCGGTGAACGCGCTCGCGAGCGCCATGATCGGCGGCACGGCGCACTGGCTCGGGCCGGTGCTCGGCGGCCTGGTGCTGTCCTCGCTGCAGCAGATCGTGACCGTCACCATCTCCAGCGAGATCAACGTGCTGGTGGTCGGCGTGCTGCTGGTGTTCTTCGTGGTCGCGGCGCCCGACGGCATCTTCGGCCTGCTGAAAAAGCTCTTCCTATGGCGCAGCCGCTCCTCCAGGTAAAGAACGTCTTCAAGCACTTCGGCGGCTTCACGGCGCTCGCCGACGTGAGCGTCGACATCGCCCCCGGCGAGCGCTTCGGCCTGATCGGGCCGAACGGCTCGGGCAAGACCACCCTCATCAACTGCGTGTCCGGGGCGCTGCGCAACGAGTCGGGCTCCATCGTGTTCGACGGCGAGGAGATCTCGCGCCTGCCGGCCTACCGGCGCACGCGCCTGGGCATCGCGCGCAGCTTCCAGATCCCGCGGCCCTTCGCCAGCATGTCGGTGCTGGAGAACCTAATGGTGCCCCTCGAGTACGTGGCGCGCGAGCGGCGCGGCGAGGAGGAGCACGCGATGGCGTTGCTCCGGCAGATCGGGCTCGCCGACAAGGCACACACGCCGTCGAACCAGCTCTCGCAGGTGGAGCTGCGCAAGCTCGAGCTGGCGCGCGCGCTCGCGGCGCAGCCGCGCCTGCTCATCTCCGACGAGGCGATGGCGGGCCTCTCGGGCTCGGAGGTGGACGAGGTGCTGAAGATCCTGTTCGAGCTCAACGCCACCGGCATCACCGTGATCATGATCGAGCACATCATGCAGGCGGTGATGCGCTTCTCGCAGCGCGTGGTGTGCCTCGACGCGGGCAAAATCATCTGTGAGGGCGCGCCCGCCGACATCGTGAAGAATCCCGACGTGCAGAGGGCCTACCTTGGCGCTTAAGCTCGCCATCCGCGACGTCGATGCCGGCTACGGCGCGGTGCGCGCGCTGCACGGGGTGAGCCTCGAGATCGCGCAGGGGCAGACCGTGGCGCTGCTGGGCACCAACGGCAACGGCAAGAGCACGCTCATGAAGTGCATCATGGGCATCGTGCGCCCCGCGCGCGGCAGCGTGATGCTGGAGATGGACGGTACCCCGCACGATCTCACCCGGCTGTCCACCGAGGACATCGTGAACCTCGGCGTGGCCATGGTGCCCGAAGGGCGGCGGCTGTTCCCCAAGCTCACGGTGGAGGAGAACCTGCTGCTGGGCGCCTACCGCCGGCAGGCGCGTGCCGCCATCCAGCGCAACCGCGACTTCTGCCTCGAGGCCTTCCCGGTGCTCGCCGAGCGCCGCCGCCAGCTCGCCGGCTCCATGTCCGGCGGCCAGCAGCAGATGCTGGCCATCGCGCGCGCGCTGATGTCGGCGCCGAAGCTGCTGCTCGTGGACGAGCCCTCGGTGGGCCTTGCGCCGATCCTGGTGTCGCACACCATCACCAAGATCAAGGAGCTGAAGGACGAGTACGGCCTCACCGTGCTCATGGCCGAGCAGAACTTCCACCAGGCGATCCGCATCGCCGACCGCGGCTACATCATCGTGCACGGCGAGATCGTGTTCCAGGGCAATGTCGCCGACCTGGAGCAGAACGAGCTCGTCAAGAACTACTACCTGGGAACGACGGCATGAAAACGCTTTGCGCCCTGCTGCTCCTCGCCCTCACCACCGGGGCCGTCGCGCAGGACTACCCCACGCGCCCGGTGCGCATGCTGGTGGGCTACGCCCCCGGCGGCGGCATGGATACCATCGCGCGCCTTGTGGCGCCGAAGCTCTCGGAGGCGCTCGGACAGCAGTTCGTGGTGGAGAACCGCCCCGGCGCCTCCGGCGGGGTCGCGGCAGAGGCGCTGGTCAACGCGCAGCCCGACGGGCACATTTTGATGGTGGCCGAGAGCGGCACGCTCGTGCTGCCGAGCATCAATCCCAAAGTGCGCCTGGACCCGGTCAAGCAGTTCGCGCCGGTGGGCGGCATCTGCTTCCTGCCCATGGCGTTCGTGGTGCATCCGGAGTTCCCGGCGAAGAGCACGCAGGAGCTGATCGCTGCCCTCAAGGCGGCGCCGGGCAAGTACAGCTACGCCTCGCCGGGCATCGGCTCGCTGCAGCACCTCGCCTTCGAGCTGTTCAAGCGCCAGGCCGGCGTGGATGCCGTGCACATCCCGTACAAGGGCGCCTCGGCCATGATGCCGGACATCATGAGCGGGCAGGTGCCCATCGGCGTCATCAGCGCGCTCGCCGCCATGGGACCGACCAAGGCCGGGCGCATCCGCACGCTGGCGGTGACGAGCCCGCAGCGGATCGGGAGCGCACCCGACTGGCCGGCGATGGCCGAGACGCTGCCGGGCTTCAGCGCCGCCCCCAACGTTTTCCTGGTGGCCCCGGCGGGCACGCCGGCGCCCGTGGTGCAGAAGCTCTCCGCGGCGCTGCGCGCCGCGGTGACCGCGCGCGAGGTCGAGGAGAGCTTCGCCAAGCAGGGCGCGACCGTCGCGCCCGCCGACCCGCGCGAGCTCGCGGCGCAGATCGCCGAGGAAACGCGGCGCTGGGCGGCCGTGGTGAAGGACGCCGGCATCAAGATCGAGTAGTCGCGTGAAGATCACGCGCGTCATCGCGACACCCCTCAGCGTGCCGGTGACCCTCGACGCCGCCGGCCTGGAGAAGAAAACATCTCTCTCGGCCTGCCTGGTCCAGGTGGACACTGACCAGGGGCTCGCCGGGCACGGCTTCACCGCCATCACCGAGGAGGAAGTGGTGGCCGCGGCGGTGAACGAGGTCGCGGCGCACGCGTTGCTCGGCGAAGACCCCCTCGCGCACGAGAAGCTCTGGGAGCGCCTGTACTGGCTGCTCAGCCCGCGCGGGCAGACCGGCTACGCCGCGCATGCCATCGCGGCGATCGACGTCGCGCTGTGGGACCTGAAAGGTCGGGCGCTCGGCCAGCCCGTGTGGCGGCTCCTCGGCGGGGCGCGCTCGCGGGTGCCGGTCTACACCACCTTCGGTTTCGGCGCCTATGCCCGCGACGAGCTCGCCGCGGCGGCGCGGTGGTGGGTCCAGCGCGGCCACCGCCGTCTCAAGATGGTGGTCGGGCACCACGCGCTCGCGCGGCGCGACGAGCCGCGCCCGGTGGAGGAGGTCATCGCCGAGGACGTGCACCGCGTGCGCGCCGTGCGCGAGGCGGTGGGCCCGGCGGTGGACCTGCACGTCGACGCGAACTGCAGCCTCGACAGCTTCCACGCCGCGCGCCTCGCCCGCGCGCTCGAGCCGTTCGAGCTGTCGTTCTTCGAAGAGCCCGTCAAGGAGAACGACATCCCGTCGCTCCTGGCGCTCAAGCAGGCCACGCGCATTCCGCTCGCCGCCGGGCAGAACGAGGGTCTGGCCTGGCGCTTCCGCGACCTCATGGCCGCGCATGCCGTCGACCTCGTGCAGCCCAACGTCGTCATCGGCGGGGGCTTCACCCAGTGCCAGCGCATCGCCGGCATGGCCAGCGCCTTCAATCTTCCGATCGCCAACGGCGGCGCGTGGGCGCATTGGAACATGCACCTGCACGCGGGCCTCGCGAACGGCGGGCTGGTGGAGTATCACTTCGCGGCGGTGAAGGTGTGCGAGGCCATCTACGGCGCGCTGCCGGCTCCGGTGGAGGGCTGGCTCGAGCTGCCCGAGGCTCCGGGCCTGGGGTTCGCGCCGGATCCCGAGCGCGTGAAGGAGCTCGCCAGGCGCCCCACCTCGCGCGGCCGGGGAAAGGCCTGACTTGACGCTGAAGGAGCTGCCCGTCGGCATGTACGGTGCCGTGATGGGGCTCGTCGGCCTCGGCCTCGCCGCGCGCGCCGCCGCCAGCGTGCTGCCCGGGGTGCTGCGGGCGCCGGCGTATTTCACCGAGCTTTGGGTGCTGCTCGGCGCGATTGCCTTCTGCATCCTCCTGCCGCTGTACGTCGCCAAGCTCGCGCGCTATCCGCGCGTGGTCCGGGAGGAGTTCCTGAATCCGGCGCAACTGGGCTTTTGCGGCGCGCTGCCGGTGGGAATGGCGCTGGTGGCGGGCGGGGTGGCGCCGTACTCCTGGGCCGCCGGCAACGCCCTGTGGTGGACGAGCCTCGCCCTGATGCTGGGCTTCCAGGTGTTCGCGCTGGTCCGCTGGCTCTCGGGCGGAATCGAGCTCGCGCAGGTGAACGCGGGCTGGCTCATCATCCTGGTCGGGGGCATCGTGTTCCCGACCCCCGGCATCGCCCTGGGCCACCTCGAGGCGGCGCGCTTCGTCTTCGGCGCCTCGCTCGCCGCGGCGCCGATCATGATGGCGCTGCTCTTCTACCGCGCCGTGCTCGGGGCGCCGCTGCCGGAGGCGCTGCGGCCGAGCTGGTTCATCCTGCTGGTGCCGCCGTCGCTCGTGTACGCGAACGGCGTGGCGCTCTACCCGGGGGCGCTGTTCCTCGAGAATCTCTACTTCTTCGCGCTGCTGCTCGGCGCGGCGCTCCTCGTCTACGCGCGGCGCTTCCTGCGCTGGCCGTTCGGCCCCTCGTGGTGGGCGTTTACCTTCCCGCTCGATGCGCTCGCTTACGCCGCGGCGCGCTACGCGCAGGACCACCCTGCGCCGCTTTGGCGCGGCGTGGCGGCGGCGACGCTCGCGACGGCGACGCTCGCGGTGTCGATCGTCCTGTGGAAAACGCTTCGCAGCGCTGCATCGCGAGCGCCGTGAACTCGGCCTGCGGCTGGTTGCCGCCGATCACGAACATGAGCAGGTGCTCCTTGCCCGGCTGGTCGTAGGTGACGTTCATGAAGCGCCGCGCCACGCCGGGCGGAAACGAGATCACGTCGTACGGGCCGAGGTCCACGGATTCGATCGCGTCGCCCTCGTTCCACTCGCAGCGCCAGCGCCCGGTCATCGGGATGAAGGTCTCGTTGGTATCGTGGTTGTGCATGAGCGGACCCTTGCCCGGCTTCGCCTTGCAGTAGCCGAGGTTGAAGCCCTCGGCGATGGCGATGGCGGGCGTCGTCGACGCCTCGTCGCCGACGGGCGAGGTGGCCGCTTCGCTCGCGCGGTCCATGGGCGGCTGAAACCCGATCACCGCGTACAGCTTGCGCCGGCACTCGGGCAGCTTGCTGTCGGGCAGGCCGCCGTCGGAGCCTTTCAGGCTCCGGAAGCGCGCCACGCGCTTCATCATCTCCTCGCGGCTCCAGGTGCGGATGTTTTTCCAGTCGCTCATGGGCTCCTCCGGCCGATCACGGGCCGGGCCGAAAGGGGCCCGGCGAGCCGGCATTCTAAAGCCTCGCCTTGCGCTCGAGAATCTTCTTGCCCAGCGCCTCGAGGTTGAGCTTGCGCCGGCGCACCTTGGGGAACATCTCCGACTCCTCCTCCTTCACGTGGTGCTTCACGTACTCGCCCAGCACCGTGAAGGTGGCGATGTACTTGGGGTCCCCGGGCTTCATCCGCTCCAGGCGCCGGATCAGGGTCTTGGCGGAGTCGTGCTCGATCTCGGCCTCGTTCAGGAGGTCTTCCTCGTCGAGCGCCTTGCGCACCGCGGGGTAGAAGATCTCCTCCTCGAGCCTGGTATGTGCCTTGAGCGCCTTGCACACCTGCTGCACGAGGGCGTGGACGGCCTCGCGGTCTTCGTGGTCCATCTTCTCGAAGCGCCGCAGCGACTGCTTGACGTAGTCGTGGTCGTTCTTCAGCAACTCGATGGCGCTCGAGGGCTTCGACTTGGCTTTCGGCATCGGGGGCTCCTGCAAGTGGGATCCCGAGCCCTAGCAATGCCCGTTCCTAGCGCGCGATGCCGGCGAGCTTCTCCAGCACCGCGCAAACCGAGGCGGTGTCCTGCTTGCCGAAGCCGAGCGCCATCGCCGCCGTGTAGAGGCCCGCGGAGGCGTGGAAGAGGGGCGTGGGCACGCCGAGCTGCGCGGCGAACTCGCCGATGATCTTCATGTCTTTCTGCCACACCTCGACCTTCATGGTCGCCTCGTCGTAGCGCCCGGCCACCATCTGCGGGCCGCGCACCTGGAACATGCGCGAGCTGCCGGCGCCATCCCCAATTACCTGGTACAGGGTCTGGGGGTCGAGCCCCGCCTTGAGGCCCAGGGCGAAGGCTTCGGCGGCGGCGACGTTGTGGATCGCCACCAGCAGGTTGGCGACGAATTTCATGCGGCTGCCATTGCCGAACTCGCCCAGGTAGTAGTGCGAGCGGGCGAAGCCGCCGAACACCGGCACGCAGCGCTCGTAGGCCTCGCGATCGCCGCTCGCGTACACCGAGAGGTCCTTCGCCTTCGCCTGCGCCCCGGTGCCCGAAAGCGGACAATCGAGGAGCGCGATGCCTTTCGCGCGCAGCGTGTCGCGCGCCGCGAGCTTTTCGTCGATCGGCAGCGTGCTGGTTTCCACCACGATGCAGCGGTGCCCCAGCGCCCGCGCCGTCTCGTGCAGCGCCCGGGCGCTCGGCAGCGAGGTGATCACGATCGGGGCGTCGATGTGCTCGGCCCCCGCCACCGGCGCGCCGCCCGCCTGGCCCAGCGCCGCGCGGTTCTCGGCGAGGACGTCAAAGCCCTGCACGGCGAAGCCGCCCTTGACGAGGTTCGCCGACATCGCCGAGCCCATGATGCCCAGGCCGATGACGCCGACGGCGCTCATTTTTTCCTTTTCGCCTTGGCCGGCTTCTTCGCCCGGGCGGCCTTGCTTTTCTTCGTCTTTTGCGGCCTGGCCAGCGGCTTTGCGCTCACCAGCACGGCGGCGATGATGCACGGCTCGCTGCCGCGCACGCTCCAGGAGTGGTTGGTGCCGCGCTGGACCAGGATGTCGCCCGCGCGCAGCAGCGTCTCGCCCCGGTCCAGGATGGCGTAGATCTCGCCCTTGAGCACGATGATGTAGTCGACGGTGCTCGTGCGATGCATCATCGGGTCGCTCGAGCCGCGGTCCTGCGCGTGCCCGGCGCCGATCGACTTGAACGCCTCGCGGCCGTCGGCCGCGCCGCGCCACGCGGAATCCGGCGGAAATTCCACGACGCGCAGGATGGTGCCGTTCTTCGGCGGCTCGAGCCGCACGGGGCGCTCGGCCGCATCGGCGTTGCCGGCATTGCTGGCCGGCGCCGCGCGCGTTTCCCACAGGTCGGTGAGGGCGAGGCCGGGCATCGAGGCCATCTCCTTCACGTTGGTGGCCGTGGCGTCGGACACGATCACCGAGCGGCCTTCGGCATCGTGGCCCGTGACCACCCGCCGCACGCGCATGATCATGCGACGGCGTCGCTCGCGGCGATCTTCTTGCGCGCCTTGGTCCCGGACTCCGGCGCCAGGCGAAAGTCCCACTCGAGCTTGAGGAAGGGGCAGGGCATGCCCAGCTTCTTCGCCTCGGCCGGGTCGTCCACCCGGACGTAGCGTCCGATGAGCGAGTCCTTCACCGCGAACACCGCGTCCTCGTCGAGGTACGGGTCGCCCTCGACGAACACATGCGTGATCACCTGCTGGTAGCCGGGGGCCGACACGATGGCGTGCATGTGCGCCGGGCGCATGTGGTGGTTTCCGGCGGCGCGGATGAGCTCCCCGACCGGACCGTCCACCGGCACGCTGTAGAACTTCGGCTTGTAGCTCTTGAAGGCGTACTCGCCGCGGGCGTTCGCCTTGACGCGGCCGCGCAGCTCGAACTCGCCCTCGGTCTGCAGGTCGTAGATGCCGTCGGCCTTCGCCTGCCAGATGTCGAGCGCGGCATTCGGCACGGGCTTGCCGTCGGTGGACAGCACGCGGCCCGTCACCCAGACGTCCTCGCCCTTCATGGTGGCGCCTTCGCGCAGGTCGGCGCCGTACTCGTACTCCTTGGCGCCATGCGCGAAGAACGGCCCGAGCACCGTGGCCTCGGTGGCGCCGGGGTCGGTCTTGTGGTTGAGCGCCACGACCATCATCGACAGCCCCAGGATGTCGGAGAGCAGGATGAACTCCTGGCGCTTGTCGTCGCACTTCTGGCCCACCGCGGTCATGAACTTGATGCCTTCGAACCATTCCTCCTCGGTGAGGTGCACCTCGCGCGCGAAGGCGTGCAGGTGCTTCACCGCGCTGGTCAGGATCTCGCGGAATCGCGGGTCGTCCGCCTTCCGGAACCGCTCGATGACGGCCGCGGTGAGCGTGTCTTCGTTGAATTGCCGCATGGGCTCCTCCGACTTGGGAAGCGCCAAGTGTATTATCAAAAACCGCTATGAAGCTCGTCACGTTTACGGTTGGAAACGCGGCGCCGCGGGCCGGCCTCCTCGTCGAGGACGGGCGCAAGGTGCTCGACCTGCAGGGCGCCTACGGGCGCGTCTACCGGGGCACCTCGGCGGCGCTCGCCAGCGTGCTCGCGATCATCGAGGCCGGGCCGCAGGCGCTGGACATGATCCAGCCGCTCGCCGCGGTGTCGAGTCCGGACGTGACCTTCGCCCTCGACGAGGTGCGGCTGCTGGCGCCCGTGCCGCAGACGTTGAACCGGTTGGGGTGGTAGAAGATCGGCCGCTCGTACCACGCCTGTGGCACCCGCGGGTCGGTTCCGCGCAGCTTGGCCACCGCGCCGAACGCCTGGACCAGGTGCTTCTCGAAGCAC
>DATLGR010000428.1:0-2021 GCA_035540415.1 Burkholderiales bacterium
CCATCATCCTCGCCGTCGTCCAGCAGCCGCCCCGGCCGGGCACGTCGAAACTCGGCGAGACGTGTCAGCCGGGCGCGCAGCGCGCGCTCGTATCCGGCCGGCACGGACGCGGCCCGGTTCGTGGCGGTGCGGCCGTCGCGCATGAGCACGACGATCGTCTGGAATACGTGACCGTACTGGTCGCGCATGTACTCCTGCAGATCCAGTTCGGGATCGCGGCCGAGCGCGGCGCCCACGTCCGAGGCGACGAGCACCGCGAGCCGCCGCGGCGAGCGCGCGGGCATCGAGCCGGCCACGCGGTCGGTGAACCAGATGTACAGCAGCCCCTGCGCCGCGAGCGCCAGCGCGAGGAACGCCATCAGCCCGAGCGCGAGCCGCCAGTAGAGGCTGCGATACCAGACCGGCCGCATCGTCATGCGTCCGCCGCCTTGTAGCCCGTGCCCCAGACGGTCAGCACGATGGCGGGATTGGCGGGGTCCTGCTCGACCTTCTTGCGCAGGCGCTTGACGAGCGTGTCCACGCTGCGGACGGTGACGAACGTCTCGCCCTTCCATACCCGGCCGAGCAGCGCCTCGCGGCTGTAGACGATTCCAGCATTGGAGACGAGGAGATACAGGAGACTGAACTCGTGACCGGTGAGCGCCACGTCACGGCCCGCGACGCGAACGCGCCGTCGCGCGGGATCGATCTCGAGGTCACCGTACTTCAGCGGGCGATCGCCATTGCCCTCCGCCCCGACGGCCACGAGCGGTCTTCGCCGGAGCAGCGCGCGCACGCGCGCGACGAGCTCGCGGATGCCGAACGGCTTCGTCAGGTAGTCGTCCGCGCCGCTCTCGAGGCCGACGACCTTGTCAGACTCGTCGCGCCGAGCGGTCAACATCAGGATCGGCACGCCCGCATTCACCGGGTCGCGGCGTATCGCGCGGCACACGGTGACGCCGTCCAGGCCCGGAAGCATCAGATCGAGAATCACGGCGTCGAACGGCCGCGCGCGCGCCAGACGCAGCCCCTCGCTGCCATCCGCCGCCTGCACGCATTCGAGGTTCTCCAGGCCGAGATGCAGGCAAATCAGCTCGCGAATGTTCGCTTCGTCCTCTACGACGAGCACGGTGGGGCGGGGATTCGCCGCGCCTTCCATCTGGAAATCGTAAGGCCAATTGCCTGCGCGCCTGGCGCCTTCCAGTGCGGCGCCGTGCGGTTTCACCGTTTTGTCACACGTCAGCGCGCGAGCCGGCCCGCATACTCGCGATCTGCATCCGCGGGGACCATCGCGCGCCCGTCGATAGCCGCGTCACGGAAATGTCACCGGCATGCCGCGGCCCCGTCACCACCTTTCCGTCCAATAGAGCAGAGGAAGCAACCGGCCAGGCCGGAGACAAGGTATAGAGGAGAGTGGTATGCACATGAACTTCCGGAAGATGACGGCCGCGGCGGCGGGCGCAGCGCTGCTCGTCGCGGGGCTGGCTACGGGTGCGTTCGCGCAGGGGCATGGTGAAGGCCGGCGCGGCGGACCGGGCTTCGGCCCGGGCGGGATGGGGCGCGGCGGGTTCCCGCTGGCCGGCCTCGACCTGACCGGCACACAGCGGCAGCAGGTACGCGACGTGATGGAGCGACATCGCGACGACATGCGGCAGGCCGCGGAGCGGCTGCGTGAGGCGCACCGGGCGCAGCGCGAGGCCGTGGAGGCCGTGCCGATGAACGAGGGGCTCATCCGCTCCACCTCCCAGGCGCTCGCGACGGCGCAGACGGACGTGGCGCTGGTGCAGGCCCGGGCACACAACGAGGTGTGGACGCTGCTGACGCCGGAACAGCAGGCCAAGGCCAAGGAGCTGAAAGCCGAGCGCGAGAAGCGGATGCAGGAGCGGCGCGAGCGGATGCAGCAGCGGCGCCAGCCGCGGTAGCTGCGTCCGCGGTGCGGGCGCGCTTCGCGCGGTGCTCGCGCGCTGCGCGCGGTGCTCATGCGCTTCGCGCGGTGCGGATGCGCTACGCGCGGGTGCTGGGCGCTTCGCGCGGTGCTCGCG
>DATLGR010000429.1:0-11687 GCA_035540415.1 Burkholderiales bacterium
CAAAAACGGAACAACGGGAAGCAGGGCGGGGCGATTCGGTAAAATCGCGCCGTGCCCGGCGCCCTCGAAACCTTGCTCGCCCAGGCCGGTCGACAGACCGCCACCCCGTTCCGCGCCCTGCTGGCGGACGGCCGCGAGTACCGCAACTCGGACGAGCCCCCCGCCTTCACCGTCGTGGTGAAGAGCCCCCGGGTGGAGCGGCGCATCTGGCTCTACGGGCACGTGGGGCTGCTCGAGGCCTACTTCGACGGCGAGGTGGACCTGGAAGGCAGCCTGGCCGCGGCCCTCGCCGTGGGCATGGCGGCCCGCCTGGACGAGCCCACCCTGCTGGTGCGGGCGCTCAACCGCTGGCACGAGTTCATGCACGCCAACGCGAGCCGGCGGCGCGCGCGGAAGAACGCCGAGTTCCACTACGCCCTCGGGCCGGAGTTCTACCGGCTGTGGCTGGACGACCCGCTCATGTTCTATACCTGCGCATACTGGAAGGAGGGCACGCGCAGCTTGGAAGAGGCGCAGCGCAACAAGGCCGAGCACGTGGCGCGCAAGCTGCGCCTGCGGCCCGGGGAGGAGGTCGTCGACGTGGGCAGCGGGTTCGGCGGCTTCATGCTCTACGCCCACGAGCACTACGGCGTGAAGGTCACCGCCATCAACACCACGGGCTCGCAGGCCGAGCATGCGCGCCGTCAGATCGAGCGCCGCGGCTACGGCGCGGCGCTGCAGATGCACGGCGACTTCCGCGACGCCGGGCGCGAGTTCGACAAGGTGGCCTCGATCGGCTGCCTCGAGCACGCCGGCCGCGACCAGCTCGGCGAGGTCATCCGCGCCCATGCGAGCTACCTCAGGCAGGGCGGCATCGGCGTGCTGCACTTCATCGGCCACGTGGGGCAGGTCGAGACCGACTTCTTCATTCGCAAGTACATTTTCCCGGGGGGCTGGATCCCGAGCCTGGCCGAGGTGATCGTGGAGATGGAAAAAGCCGGCCTCGAGGTGCTCGACATCGAGAACCTGCGCCGGCACTATGCGCTCACGCTGGATGCCTGGGGGGAGCGCTTCGACCGCAACTGGGAGCGCATTTGCGCCCTCGACCCGCAGCGCTTCGACGAGCGCTTCCGCCGCATCTGGCGGGTATACCTGTACGGCTGCGCCGAGATGTTCCGCTCGCCCGCCGGGCGCACGCACCTCTTCCAGATCGTATTCTCCAAGGGGAATGTCTCGATGACGGGCTACCCCATGACCCGGGACTTCCTCTACGAATCCGAACCCGCATACCAGGAAAAGAGAAGCACTGGCCGCGCAGCTTAGGCAGGGCGGCGGCGTCGTCGCGCTGCGCAAGGAAACGTCCAACCTGTTTCGCGACCGCGCGGGCGAGCCCCGCCGGCGCCTGGACGTGTCCGCGTTCTGCGACGTGCTCGCCATCGATACGGCCGCCGGGTGGGTCGAAGCCGAGGGCATGGTGACCTACGAGGCGCTCACGGCGGCCTGCCTCGCCCGCGGCATGATGCCCGCCGTGGTGCCGCAGTTGAAGACCATCACGCTGGGGGGCGCCGTCGCCGGCGTGGGCATCGAATCGTCCTCGCACCGCCACGGCCTGGTGCACGACACGCTGCTCGAGCTCGACGTGCTGCTGGGCGACGGGCGCGTGGTCACCGCCTCGCGCGACAACGAGCACGCCGAGCTTTTCTTCGGCTTTCCCAACTCCTACGGCACGCTCGGCTACGCGCTGCGCGTCAAGGTGCGCGCCGTTCCGGTCAAGCCGTTCGTGAAGCTGGAGCACATCGGGTTTTCCGACCCGGGGGCGTTCTTCGCGGAGATGGAAAGGCGATTGCGCGCGGGGGAGGCCGATTTCATCGACGGCACGGTGTTCTCGCCGCAGAAGCTTTTCCTCACGCTCGGGCGCCTGACCCACAGCGCGCCCTATACCAGCGATTACACCTACGAGCGCATTTATTACCGCTCGATCGCCGAGAAGCGCGAGGACTACCTCACGATCCACGACTACCTGTGGCGCTGGGACACCGACTGGTTCTGGTGCTCGAAGAACGTGCTCGCGCAGAACCCCCTGATCCGCCGGCTCTACGGCCGCCAGCGCCTGGGCTCGCGCACCTACACCCGCATCATGCGCTGGAACAGCCGTGTCGGTCTCACCCGGCGCATCGAGCGGCTGCTGCGGCTGCACTCGGAGTCGGTGATCCAGGATGTCGACATCCCGATCGGGCGCGCCGCGGAGTTCCTCGAGTTCTACCGCAACACCATCGACCTGTGGCCGGTGTGGACCTGCCCGATCGGCCCGGTCAAGGACGGCGGGCGCTTCACCCTCTATCCCCTGCGCGAGGACTGGTACGTCAATTTCGGCTTCTGGGACGTGAAGCGCACCCGGCAGGCGTATCCGCCGGGCCACTTCAACCGCCTGATCGAGCAAAAGGTGGTCGAGCTGGGCGGCATCAAGTCGCTCTACTCCGACAGCTTTTTCCCCGCCGAGGAGTTCGCCCGGCTCTACGGGGGCGAAGCCTACCGCGCGCTCAAGGCGAAATACGATCCGTCCGGGGCCTTCCCGGAGCTCTACGAGAAGTGCGTTCTCAGGCGGTAAGGCCTACAGCGTGGATCCGGCCGGCGAGGCGTGGGTCTTCTCGAACAGGGTCTGGCACTCGATGCAGCGCTCGGCGGCCGGATTGGCGCGCAGGCGCGCGAAGCCGATCTCCAGGCCGCAGCGGCTGCACTGCCCGTAGCTGCCCTGCTCGATGCGCTGGCGCGCCGCGTCGAGCGCGCGCAGCTCGGAGAGGTCGCGCGTGGCATCGGCCTGGTCCAGATCCGAGAGCAGGCTTGCGACCGAATCGTCGCCCGCGTCGGGCGCGGCGCCCGCGAGGTCTTCGAAGCGCGCCTCGCGCACCTTGCGCAGATCCTCGCGCAGCTCGGCGCGCAACGCCGAGAGGCGCTGCTCCACCGCGGATTTCAGCTCCTGCAGCTGTTGCGGTTCCAGAACCATGCGCCCCCCGGTCGCAAGCGCCGTGCCCGGCGCTCAGCGCTTGAAGCGTGCGCGCGGGTCGAAGCGCGAGCTCGCGCGCAGCTGCTCGTAGAGCTTCTTCTCGTCCTCCGTGAGCGTGCCGGGCACGGCGATGCTGAGCACGGCGTACAGGTCGCCGGCGCCACCGCCGGGCCTGGGCAAGCCCCTGCCCGCGAGCCGCAGCTTCTGGCCGGCGCGCGAGCCCGGCGGCACTTTCATCGTGACGCGCCCCTCCAGGGTTGGAATCTCCACCTCGGCCCCGAGCGCCGCCTCCCACGGCGCGAGCGGCACCTCCAGGTCGAGGTCGTGTCCGCTTACGCGGTACAGCGGATGCGGCTCGAGCTGGATCTGCAGGTACAGGTCCCCGGGCGGGCCACCGTTCATTCCAGGGCCTCCCTTGCCGCGCAGGCGCAGGCGCTGGCCATCGGTGGCGCCCCGCGGGATGCGGGCCGTGAAGCTGCGCCCGCCGTCGAGGTGCACCTCGCGCTGGGCGCCGCGGAACGCCTCCTCGAGGGTGAGCCGGACCCCGACGTCGTAGTCCTCGCCGGGGAACCCGACGGTGCCGCGCCGACCACCGCGCGCACGGCCGAAGCCGGTCGCGCGCCCGAAGGCGCCGAGCGACTCGAACAGCTCGGAGAGGTCCACCCCGCCCAGGTCCTCGCTGCGGCCGCCGCCGAAGCGGTCGAACCAGTCCGGGGGCGGGCGGAAATCCTGCCCCGGACGAAAGCCGCTGCCCAGGCTGTCATAGGCCGCGCGCTTCTCGCGGTCGCGCAGCGTCTCGTAGGCCTCCGACACCTCCTGGAACCGCTCCTTGGCATTGGGTTCCTTGGAGACGTCCGGGTGGTATTTGCGCGCGAGCCTGCGGTAGGCTTTCTTGATGTCCTCTTCGCTCGCCCCGCGCTCGACGCCGAGGACCTTGTAGTAGTCCTTGTATTTCATGCGCAGAGTATGGGGGCGGCCGCGCGCGGTTAAAGCGCGCAGAGGCACGTAGCTTGCATCTCCTTGATTCGGCGTGCGAAGTGCAGTGCGCGTCCACTTGCCAGGAGGTTGGCATGAACCTCTATCGGGTTGAATCGCAGCTCACCACGCTGGAGCGGCTGATTCCGCACCTCACGCAGCACGGGTGCGACATCAGCGCCCAGGATGCGGCGCGGACGCTCATGCGCTGCTTCGATACCGCCCAGCTCGCGCAGGAGCACCGGCTGCTCGCCGGCGCCTACGAGCAGCTGCGCGGCCGGCTGAAAGACATCGCCGAGGGCCGCTCCGGGTATCTGCCGATCGAGCAGGTCGCCGAGTTCACGCGCTGCTACCGCGAGCACCTGCTGCGCGTGGAATCGCGGCCGGCCTGGCGCCGCGCCCCGCCGCTCGATAGCTGAGCGGCTCTTGACGCACATCAAGCCGCGCCGCGACGGCGCGGCTACGCTGTGCCGGGTCCTGACCAGGAGCCGGCATGCTGAGCCTCGAGTGCTTCCACTGCGGCCTGCCGGTGCTCGAGCCCGGCCGCCACCGCGTTGCCCTCGCCGGGACGCCGCGCGAGCTGTGCTGCGCCGGCTGCGAAGCCGTGGCGCGCACCATCGCCCAGGCCGGGCTGGACGCCTATTACGACACGCGTACCGGCCCCGCGCCGGCGCCGCGCGAGCTTGCGCCGCGGCGGCCGCTGCCGCTGGCGGCGGGCGCGAGCGAGGCCGCGCTCATCCTCGAGCGGGTGCGCTGCGCCGCGTGCCTGTGGCTCATCGAGCAGCGCCTCGCGCGCGTGCCGGGCGTCGCCCGCGTCGAGGTCAACTACGCCACGCAGCGGGCGCACGTCGCGTGGGATCCGGACGCCACCAACCTCGCGGCAATCGTGGACGCGGTGCGGGCGCTCGGGTACGACGCCTATCCGTACGCGCCGCGCCGCCAGGACGAGCTCGACCGCCGTCGCCGCCGGGCGGAGCTCTGGCGCCTGTTCGTCGCCGGCTTCGGCGCGATGCAGGTCATGATGTACGCCTTTCCCGCCTACGTCGACGACGGCGCGCTCACCGCCGAGGCGGCAGCACTGATGCGCTGGGCGAGCCTGCTCCTCACGACCCCGGTGCTGCTGTTCGCCTGCGGGCCGTTCTTCGCCGGCGCCCGCCAGGAGCTGCGCCTGGGCCGCCTGGGGCTGGATGCGCCGATCGCCCTCGGCCTAGCCTTCGGTTACGCCGGCAGCGCCTGGGCGACCGTGACTGGCACGGGCGAGGTGTATTTCGATTGCATCAGCATGATCGCCTTCCTCCTGCTCGGGGCGCGCAGCCTCGAGGCCGCGGCGCGCCGCCGGGCGGCGCGCGCGCTCGATCCGCTGCTGCGCTGGAGCGATGAGCGCGCGCTCGGCCCCGGCGATGAGCTGCGCATCGCGCCCGGCGAGCGCGTGCCCGCCGACGCCGTCGTGCTCGAGGGCGCGTCGGGCGCCGACGAGTCGCTTCTCACCGGCGAATCGCGGGCGGTGCCCAAGGCCGCCGGCGACGAAGTGCTGGCCGGCTCGGTCAACCTCGAGCAGCCGCTGCGCGTGCGCGTGATCCGCGCCGGCGCCGACACCCGCGCCGCGGCGATCGCGCGCCTGGTGGAGCGCGGCGCCGCTTCGCGCCCACGCCTGGTCGCAGCCGCCGAGCGGGTCGCGCGTCCGCTCACCGCGGTCATCGTCGTCACGGCCGCGGCGGCCGGGCTCTTCTGGGGCGATCCGTGGGTCGCGCTGGCCGTGCTGGTCGTGGCATGCCCCTGCGCGCTCGGCCTGGCCGCGCCCACGGTGCTCACGCGCGCGAGCGCCGCGCTGCTCGGCCGCGGCGTGCTGCTGACGCGCGCCGGCGCGCTGGAGGCGCTCGAGCGGGCGACCGACGTGGTGCTGGACAAGACCGGGACGCTCACCGCCGGGCGGTTGTCGCTCGCCCGGACGACGACGTTTTCCGCACTGAGCGCAGACGAATGCGTCGCGCTCGCCGCGTCGCTGGAAGCGGCGAGCCGCCACCCGATCGCGCGCGCGTTCCCGGCCGCGGCCGCGCTCCCCGTCGGGGCGCCGCGCCAGGCGCCGGGGCGCGGCCTGGAAGGCGTCGTCGCCGGGCGGCGTGTCCGCATCGGCACGGCCGCCTGGTGCGAGGAGCTTGCCGGCGCCGCCGCGCCGGTGCTGAGCGCCGGCGAGCTCGCGTCGCGGGTGTACCTCGCCGACGAGCGAGGCTTTCTCGCGGCGTTCGACCTCGCCGACGCGCTGCGTCCCCACGCCCTGGCGCTCATCGAGCGCCTGCAAAGCCGCGGTCTTTCGGTCCACCTCGCGAGCGGCGACGCGCCGGAGGTGGTCGCGGCGATGGCGCGTCGCCTGGGCATCGAGCGCCACCAGGGCGCCATGACGCCGCAGGAAAAGTTCGATTACGTCGCGCGCCTGCAGGCGGCGGGACGGGTGGTGGTCATGATCGGCGACGGCCTCAACGACGCGCCGGTGCTCGCGCGCGCCGACGCGTCGCTCGCCATGGGGAGCGGCGCCGACGCGGCGCAGCTCAACGCCGACCTCGTGCTCACGCGCAGCAGCCTCGAGCAGACCCTCGCCGTGCTCGACCTCGCGCGCCGCGCCATGCGCCTCGTGCGCCAGAACATCGCCTGGGCGCTCGCCTACAACGCGGCGGCGCTGCCGCTCGCCGCCGCCGGCGCGATCGGCCCCTGGGAGGCGGCGCTCGCCATGGGCGTGAGTTCGCTCGCGGTCCTCGCCAACGCCTTGCGTCCGCTGGACGCCCCCACCGCATGGAAAGCCTCTACCTCCTCGTTCCCCTCTCCGTCGCGCTCGTATTCGTAATCGGTTGGGCGTTCTGGCGCGCCCTCGACGGCGGCCAGTTCGACGACCTCGAGCGCCCGGCGCACGACATCGTCGCCGACGACGATCGCCCCCGGGGTCCGGGCACGGCAGGGTCAGGGCCGGAGCTCTGAGCGCCGGGTCTCGTCCCGCAGCCGCGCCGGCTGCGGGCCGCGGCCTTCGAGCTGCCAGGTCGGGCGCTGCTCCTCGAAGGGCATGCGCAGAAGCGCGCCGAAGCGAAGCTCGCCGGGGTCGCGGAAGGCCGGCACGCCGATTTCGATCGCGTCCTGCGGCACGTTGAGCCGGATGGTGCCGTGCAGGTAGTCGGGGATCGAAAGGATCGTGCCCCAGTTGGAGTGGGTCTCCTCCTTCACCACGGAATGGTGGATGCCGTGCATCCGGGGGGTGACGAGCACGCGGCACAGGCGCCGCTCGAGCGCCATCGGCAGGCGGATGTTGGAGTGGTGAAAGAGGATGGCGACGAGCGTGAGCGTCTGCCACACCGAGAGCGCGCGGGCGCTCGCGCCGATGGTGACGACCTGCGCCGCGCGCCAGGGCGCCGAGAGCATCATCTCGACGAAGTGAAAGCGAAGCGCGGTGCTGCCGCTCAGATCGAGGTCGGCATGGTGCACGCGATGCAGCCGCCACAGGAGCGGCACGCGGTGCGTGAGCCAGTGCCACAGGTACAGCGTGTAGTCGAGCAGCACGGCCGCCGCCGCGACCTCGAGCGCCGGCGGCAGGCCGAGCCGCGGCAGCAGGCCCCAGCGGCGCTCGTGGACCTTCCTGGCGAGCGGCGCGGTAAGCGGCTTCTCGGTGAGCCGTACCGCCGCCGCCGTGAGCACGCTCATGGCGAGGTTGCGCGCATCGCGCCGTCCCTGCGCCTGCGTCGGGCGGCGCAGCGGCCGGCGCCGCTCGAGCCACAGCAGCGCCGCGAGCGTGCCGAAAATGAGCGCGCCGGAGAGCCAGCCGGGCAGCTCGCGGCCGAGCGATTCGGCCCGCGCCTTCAACGGATTCGCGCGGCCGCGCGATGCACGAGCTCCGCGGCCGCGGTCCAGGCGATGTGGTTGACCATCTCCTTGGCGTTGAACTGCCACGGGATGCGCTGCAGGCCCGGCGTCATGCCGAAGCGCGGCGCGAGCAGACCGTCGCATGCGAAGAAGAACGCCACGCCGAACGGCAGCCCGAGCGCTGCGCGCGCCCCGGGCACGGCCCGGCGGGTGAGCGCGTGGAGCGCTCCGAACACGAGCCCGTAGCCCACGGTAAAGGCCACCTGCGCCCTGCGCTCGCCGGCGGCCGACAGTGCATGTCCGGCGAGCCGGCCGGCGATCCTCTTGCCGCCGACCTCGTGCGGCGAGCCTTCGCGCACCGCGCGCTCGCGCCGCTTTTGCCGGGCGCTCACCAGCCCGGTGAGCGCCTTGTCGGCCCCGGCGACCACGAGGTCGCCGACCAGCCCGGCGAGCATGCCGACGGCGAGGTCGCGCCGCAGCGAGATCCGGCGGGCGATCGGGTAGCCGGCGCGGATCCAATCCGGCATTCCGGAGTCGCGCACCGGCACCGCGCTCGGCAGCTCGAGCGCGGCGTGGGCGCGCAGCGCGCGCTGCCCGGAGCTGCAATGCACGTAGACCTCGCGGTGTCGCGCGAAGCGCCGCCGCCAGCGCCCGGCGGCGCGCTCCAGCTCGTCCACCGGGACGTTGCGGCTTCCGGGCACGTGGCCGCGCCCGAACTCGGCCGGGGAGCGTACGTCCACGACCAGCACTCCGGGATTGCGATAGCGCGCGGCGAGGTCCTGCATTCGCATGCCCGGCCCGGTTGCAAGCGCTGTGCCGAGCGCGCAGACTGCGCCTGCGGCCAATCACCCAAGGAGGGACCGATGTCGCTCGAACGAACGATCCTGCTGGTCGTCGGCGTGGTGGTGCTGGGAAGCGTGCTGCTCGCGGTCTATCACCACCTCAACTGGCTGTGGCTGACCGGGCTCATGGGCGCGCACCTCATCCAGGCGTCCTTCACCGGCATGTGCCCGGTGGTGGCGCTGCTCAAGAAGATGGGCCTGCAGCAGCGCGCCGGCTTCGCCTGATCAGCCCTCGCGCGGCGTGGCGCGCCGCGCGGGGTTGCCGTAGACCATCGCGCCGGGCTCGACGTCCTTGACTACGACGGCGCCGATGCCGACGGTCGCGCCTTCGCCGATCTCGAGCTTCTGGCGGATGGAGCAGTTGGGGGCGATCCAGCAGTTGGCGCCGATCCTGAGGCTGCCGCACAGGTCCGCGCAGGCGCCGATGATGGTGCCGCGGCCGATGTGGCAGTTGTGCGCCACGTGCACGAGGTTGTTGATCTTGACGTAATCCTCGATCACGGTGTCGTCGAGCGCGCCGCGGGCGATGCAGGTGTTTGCGCCGACGAGCACGTGATCGCCGATGTGCACCGCGCCCAGGTGGATCATGCGCAGCGGCCGCAGCTCGGCGTCGCGCTCGAAGCCGAAGCCCGCCTCGCCGATCACGGCGCCGGCCTGGATCTCGCAGTGGCGGCCGATGCGCGTGCCGGTGCGGATCACCGCGCGCGGGCCCACCACCGTGCCCTCGCCGATGCTCACGCCGTCCTCGATCACCGCGCTCGGCGCGATGCTCGCCGAGGGATCCACCTGCGCGGGCGGCACGCGGATCTCGAATCCCGGGTTCTGCTGCAGCAGGTGCTGCGCGCGGATGAACTCCAGGCGCGGCGCGGCGGCGCTGATCACCGAGACGCCGTTGCCGCCGAGCTCGCGCAGGCCGAAGATGGTGCCCGACTTCAGATGCTCGATGCTGCGCCCGGGAAGCGCGAACGACAGCCCGTCGGCCTCGAGGTCGTACAGCGGGCACAAGGCGCGGATCGCGCGATCCTCGCCGAGCAGCTCCAGCCCCAGGCGCTCGCTCAGCCAGCGGCCCGACACGGCCTGCTTCAGGCGAAACGCCATGCCTAGGCCGCGCACAGCTCTCCGCTCCTCCGGAGGCGCAGCTCCTGCGGCCGGGGCCCGCCCGAGGCGATCACCTGCGTGTCGAGCGCGCCGCCGGCGGCCGGGCGATGGATCGCCAGCTCGAGCGGCGCTGCCGGTGCGCTGCGCGGGCGCTCGTATTCCACCCAGGCGGCGCGGCCGCCCCAGGCGCCGAGCGTGCGTGCCATGCCGTCCCTGAGCGCCGCGTACGCCGCGTCGTCGAGATACACGGTGGCGATCGAATTGAACACGAGCAGCGCCTCGCCGGGCACGGGCGGGCGATGCGCCGCGAGCCATTCGGGCGCCTGCGCGAACGCGCAGCGCACGAGGCGCGGCCCCTCGGCGCGCGGCGCGAGCCGCAGGAAGATTTCGAGCGCCCGCTCCAGGCGCTCCAGCCGGGCGCTGTCGTCCGCCCACACGCAGGCCTTGAGCCACAGGCGGTCGGCGGGCTCGGCGACGCGGCGCGGATTGAGGTCCAGGCCGGTGCGCGTGATTACCGGGTGCGGCGAGCGCGCCCAGCGCGGCGGGGGCGCGGCCGGCTGGCCCGACTCGGCGAGAAAGCGGCACTCGTGCGGCAGATGGTCACCGATGAGGTTGAGCCCGGCCGATGTCCCCAGCTCCACCAGGTGGAAGGGCCGCTCGCCGAAGAGGCTGACCGCGGCCACCATCCATGCAACGCTGCGGTCGACCTCGTTCGTCTGGACCGTGGCTTCGCGCAGCTGCTCCCAGAACGCCGCCGGCGCGCGCCGCAGGAAGGCACGCGCGGCGCCGCCGGCATCGAAGCCGCGGCCGCCGCAGCTCGGATACACCGCGGCGAGCTCCTCGGCCTCGCCGCGCAGCGCCCAATAGTGAAGCCCCGCCATGAGGAGGTGGGCGGCTTCCCAGTCCACCGCGAAGCGGCGCTTCGCCCAGGCCGCCTGCAGCGCCTCGACCCAGGCCGGCGCCTCGGCCGCGTCCTCGGCGAGCGCCTTGAGCACTTCGGCGTAGAGCGGCGAGCGGCCCTCGCAATACGCGCCCTGGCGCGTGAGCGCCTCGATCAGCCTGCCATGTTCCATTGCGTTTCTACCGTACTACGCGGTAAATGACGCATTCGCGCGCCGTGCATAATCTGTTGGCCCTGTCGCGGCGGAGCGCCATCCCGGCGCGGCGGAAAGACGAGGCAATTCAATGATTCGCATGCGAGCGGTTGCGCCGGGAACGGCCCTGCGCCGGGAGGATTGCGCTCCTCCCGTGCCCGCGGCGGGCGAGCTGCTGCTGCGCGTTCGGGCCTGCGGCGTGTGCCGGACGGATCTGCACCTCGCCGACGGCGAGCTGCCGGCATGCCGCTACCCGGTGACGCCCGGGCACGAGGTGGTCGCCGAGGTAGTGCAGGGCGGCGCGCGCTTCTCCGCGGGCGATCGCGTCGGTGTGCCGTGGCTCGCCGGGGCCTGCGGCGCCTGCGGCTACTGCCGGCGGGGCGCCGAGAATCTCTGCGAGCACGCCCGCTTCACCGGCTGCCACGTGGATGGCGGCTATGCCGAATACCTCGTCGCCGACGAGCGCTACTGCCTCGCGCTGCCGGCGGGCTACGGCGACGCAGAAGCCGCGCCGCTGCTGTGCGCGGGGCTGATCGGCTACCGGTCGTATCTCAAGTGCGCCGATGCGGGTCGCATCGGCCTGTACGGGTTCGGCGCGGCGGCGCACCTGCTCGCGCAGGTGGCGCGGGCGGAGGGCCGCACCGTGTACGCCTTCACCCGCCCGGGGGATCGCGCCGGCCAGCGCTTCGCGCTCGAGTGCGGCGCCCACTGGGCCGGCGATTCGGACCGCCTGCCGCCGGAGCCGCTCGACGCCGCGATCCTGTTCGCGCCGGTGGGCGCGCTCGTGCCGCAGGCGCTCGCGGCGGTGGGCAAGGGCGGGCGCGTGGTGTGCGGGGGCATCCACATGAGCGA
>DATLGR010000430.1:0-5402 GCA_035540415.1 Burkholderiales bacterium
ACGTGGCGGTCGCGGTGCAGGCTCGCGGCGATGCCCTTCTCCCGCAGCAGCTTCGCGAGCTGCTCGCCGGGCTCGTCGCGGCCCGTGACCGAGAGCAGGCGCGTGCGCGCGCCGAGCTCCCGGCAGTTCCACGCCACGTTCGCCGCGCCGCCCAGGCGCTGGTCCTCGCCGCTGACGAGCACCACCGGCACCGGCGCCTCGGGCGAGATGCGCGACACCTCGCCGAACCAGTAGCGGTCGAGCATCACGTCGCCGACCACCAGCACGCGCGCCCGCGAGGTGTCTATGTCTTTCTCCCGATGGCGTAGTACTCGAAGCCCAGCCCCTTGAGCAGCGCGGGATCGTAGAGGTTGCGGCCGTCAAAAATGGCCGGCACCTTGAGCTTTGCGCGGATCGCCGGGAAGTCCGGGCTGCGGAACTCCTGCCACTCGGTGATCACGACGAGGGCGTCCGCGCCCTCGAGGGCAGCCGGGGCGGAGTCGGCGATCGCCACCCCGGCGCGGCCGGAAAAGAGCTTCTTCGCCTCGGCGCCCGCAGCCGGGTCGTAGGCCGAGACCGCGGCGCCGGCCCGCATGAGCTCCTCGATCAGCGTGAGGCTCGCCGCCTCGCGCAGGTCGTCGGTATTCGCCTTGAAGGCGAGGCCCCATACGGCGAAGCGCCGGCCGGCGAGGTCCTCGCCGAAGCGCGCCTTCACCTTGGCGGCGAGCACGCGCTTTTGCGCATCGTTGACCGCCTCCACCGCGGCGAGCACCCGGAGCGGCCGCCCCGCCGCGGCGGCGCTGCGCTGCAGCGCCTTCACGTCCTTCGGGAAGCAGGAGCCGCCGAAGCCCGCGCCCGCGTAGAGGAACTGGGTGCCGATGCGCGGGTCGGCGCCGATGCCGCGGCGCACCTCCTCGATGTCCGCGCCGATGGCTTCGGCGAGGTTGGCGATCTCGTTCATGAACGAGATGCGCGTAGCGAGCATGGCATTGGCCGCGTACTTGGTGAGCTCCGCCGAGCGCACGCCCATGACCAGGATGCGCTCGCGGTTGCGCTGGAACGGGGCGTACAGCTGGCGCAGCAGGGCGATGGCGCGCTCGTCCTCCGCGCCCACGATGATGCGGTCGGGGCGCATGAAGTCCTCCACCGCCGCGCCTTCCTTCAGGAACTCGGGGTTCGACACCACCGAGAAGTCGATGCTCGTTCCGCGGCGGGCCAGCTCCTCGGCGATGGCGGCGCGCACCTGGTCGGCGGTGCCCACCGGCACGGTGGATTTGGTCACCACCACTTTCGGCGCGCGCATCGCGCGGCCGATGGAGCGCGCGGCCGCGAGCACGTGCTGCAGGTCGGCCGAGCCGTCCTCGCCGGGGGGCGTGCCCACGGCGATGATCTGCAGCTCACCGTGCTCCACCGCTGCGGCGATGTCGGTGGAGAACAAGAGGCGCGCCGCGCGTTCGTTGCGCTGCACGATGGGCTCCAGGCCCGGCTCGAAAATGGGCAGCCGGCCGGCGTTGAGGAGCGCGATCTTGCGCTCGTCGACGTCGAGGCAGAAAACCGTGTTGCCCGCGTCCGCGAGGCAAGCGCCGGTGACCAGCCCGACGTAGCCGGTCCCGATGACGGTGATGTTCATGGCGTGAGGTCGAACTCCTCGGTGCGGCGCGGCGGGTACGTCTCCCAGCCGCCGCAGGCCGGGCAGCGCCAGTGGAACTGGCGCGCCTTGAAGCCGCAGGCCTCGCAGCGGTAGCGCGCGAGGCGCCGGGTGTGGCCGTGCACGAGCGTGCGCACGAGCTCCAGGTCGCGCCGGCGCTCCGGGGAGCCGGCGGCGATGATCTGCGCCTCCAGCAGGCGGTCCAGGCCGAGCAGCGTCGGGTTGCGGCGCAGCTCGTCGCGCACCAGCGTATAGGCGCGCTCCGGGCCGCTCGTCTCGAGGGTCTGCTGGAACAGCGTGTCGAGAAGGTCGAGCGACGGATAGCGCTCGAGATACCCGTTCAGCAGGCGCAGGCCGTCCTCGGTGCGCCCGGCCTCGCGGTGCGCCTCGAGCAGCCGCTGCGCGGCGAGCGCGAGGTAGGCCGGGTCCTGCGACTCGATGCGCATCCAGTGCTCGATCGCCTGCGCGAGGTTGCCCGCGGCCCGCTCGAGGTCGCCCAGCTGCAGGCTCGCCCGCACGCACTTGCGGTTGGCCTCCAGTGCGGCGCCCAGGTGGCGGCGCGCCTCCTCGGGCCGCGACTGCGCCGCGGCGGACGCGGCCAGCTCGCAGTGGTACTGTGCCCAGGCGCGCGGGTCCGACCCGAGGGCCTGGCTCATCTCGATGGCGCGCGGCCAGTCCTTCTCCTGCTCGTAGATCTCCAGCAGGTGGCGCCGCGCGGCCGGCGCCTGCGGGGTGCCCTCGAGCTTGCGGAACACTTCCTCGGCGCGATCGAGAATCCCGGCCTTGAGGTAGTCCTGGCCAAGCTCCGCGAGGGCGATCACCTTCTGCTCGGCGCCCAGGTCAGCCCGCTCGAGCAGGTTCTGGTGCATGCGGATGGCGCGGTCGTACTCGCCGCGCCGGCGGAACAGGCTGCCCAGGGCGAAATGCAGCTCGATCGTCTCCGGGTCGACCTTGACCACCTCGATGAAGGCCTCGATCGCCTTGTCGGGCTGCTCGTTCAGCAGGAAGTCGAGCCCCTTGAAGTACGAGCGCGGCAGGGTGCGCGACTCCGACACGATCTGCTTGATGTCCATGCGCGCCGCGAGCCAGCCCAGGCCGAAGAACAGCGGAAATCCGAGCAGCCACCAGTACTCGAACTCCATCGGCTAGGCGGGCGGCGCCCCGCGCTTGAGCGCGTGAAGCGCGCGCTTCTGGCGCAGGAGCGTGCCGGCGGCGGCCGCCAGGCCGAACAGCGCCCCCAGCGCGAAGAACGCGAACAGCACCACGATCAGCGGCGCCTGCACCGCCAGGTCGAAGTAGAAGCGCAGCGTCACCGGCTCCACGTTCTTGGCGCCGAAGGCCACCAGCAGCACGAACACGGCGAGCCGGATCGTCCACGTGAGGACGCGCATGACGGCGGGGCCGCGCGCCTAGCGCACCGGCTGCGAGGCGGCCTGCGGCGCCGCCGCCAGGGCTTCCTCGTGCGCCGAATCGACCCGCTCGCGCAGCTCCTTGCCGGCCTTGAAGTGCGGCACGTACTTCTCCGGCACCTGCACCTTCTCGCCGGACTTGGGATTGCGGCCGGTGCGCGGCGGGCGGTAGTTCAGGCCGAAGCTGCCGAAGCCGCGGATCTCGATGCGATTGCCCGCCAGCAGCGCCTGGGTCATCGCATCCAGGATCATCTTGACCGCGTACTCGGCGTCCTTCGCCACGAGTTGCGGATAGCGCTGCGCGAGGCGTGCGATCAGTTCCGACTTGGTCATGGCGGCCCTTCCCCCCTGCGTGGCACGTCCGTGCCTTCGTCCGAGCGCCCGCTACTGCTGCGGGTTGTTGCCCTTGTCGAGCTTCGCGCGCAGCAGCGCCCCGAGGTTGGTGGCGCCCGCGCTGGCCGCCGCGTTCTCGGTGCGAAGCTGCTTCATCGCCTCGGTCTCCTCCGACAGGTCCTTCGCCTTGACCGAGAGGTTGATCGACCGGTTCTTGCGGTCGACGTTGATGATCATGGCCTGCACCGAGTCGCCCTCCTTCAGGTGGGCGCGCAGGTCGTCGACGCGGTCGCGGGCGAACTCGGAGGCGCGCAGGTAGCCTTCCACCTCGCCGCCGCCGATGGCGACGAGCGCGCCCTTCGCATCGACCGACCGCACGACGCCGCTCACCACGCTGTTCTTGTCGTGGCTCGCGATGAAGTTGGTGAACGGATCGCCCTCGAGCTGCTTGATGCCGAGGGAGATGCGCTCGCGCTCCACGTCGATCGACAGCACCACCGCCTCGACCTCCTCGCCCTTGCGGAAGTTCTTCACCGCCTCCTCGCCGGGGGCCGACCACGACAGGTCCGACAGGTGCACCAGGCCGTCGATGCCGCCGGGCAGGCCGACGAACACGCCGAAGTCGGTGATCGACTTGATCTGGCCCTTCACCTTGTCGCCCTTCTTGTACTCGCGGGCGAAGTCCTCCCAGGGATTGGGCATGCACTGCTTCATGCCCAGGGAGATGCGGCGGCGCTCCTCGTCGATCTCGAGGATCATGACCTCGACCTCGTCGCCCACCTGCACGACCTTGGACGGATGCACGTTCTTGTTGGTCCAGTCCATCTCGGAGACGTGCACCAGGCCCTCGATGCCCGACTCCACCTCGACGAACGCGCCGTAGTCGGTGAGGTTCGTCACCTTGCCGAACAGGCGCGTGCCCTGCGGGTAGCGCCGGCCGATGCCGACCCACGGATCCTCGCCGAGCTGCTTGAGGCCCAGCGAAACGCGGTTCTTCTCCGAATCGAACTTGAGCACCTTGGCGGTGACCTCGTCGCCGACGTTGAGCACCTCGGAGGGATGCTTCACGCGCCGCCACGCGAGGTCGGTGATATGCAGCAGGCCGTCGATGCCGCCCAGGTCCACGAACGCGCCGTAGTCGGTGATGTTCTTGACGATGCCCTTGACCACCGCGCCTTCCTGCAGCGTGGCGAGCAGCTGCTCGCGCTCGGCGCCGGCCGTCTCCTCGAGCACCGCGCGGCGCGACACGACCACGTTGTTGCGCTTGCGGTCGAGCTTGATCACCTTGAACTGCATGTTCTTGCCTTCGTACGGCGTGGTGTCCTTCACCGGGCGCAGGTCCACCAGCGAGCCGGGCAGGAAGGCGCGAATGCCTTTCGCCATCACGGTGAGGCCGCCCTTCACCTTGCCGGTGATCACGCCCTCGATCTTCTCGCCGGACTCGAGCGCCTTCTCGAGCTCGAGCCAGGCGGCCATGCGCTTCGCCTTGTCGCGCGACAGCCGCGTGGCGCCGTAGCCGTCCTCCAGCGCCTCGATCGAGACGCTGACGAAGTCACCGGGCTTGACCTCCACCTGCCCGGCGTCGTTGCGGAACTCCTCCACCGGGATGATGCTCTCGGACTTCAGCCCCGCGTTCACCACCACGAAGTTGTCGTCGACGCTCACCACCTCGGCGGTGATGACTTCGCCGACCCGCATCTCCTTGCGATTCAGGCTCTCTTCGAACAGCGCCGCAAAGGACTCGCCGCCGGGGTTGGTCGTGGGGGACGTTGCGGGGGACAGACTGGCCATGTAAAAAAACCTTTCAAACCGCAAGCTTGCGCCTGCGGGTTTCGTTGATCACCGGGCGCGCCTCAGCCGCGCCCACCCGAAGCTCTCTCCGCGTACAGCTGCAGGATCCGCTCGACCACCTCGTCGATCGAAAGTGCCGACGAATCCAGCACTTGCGAGTCCGGCGCCGGAGCCAGCGGAGCGAGCGGACGATTCGCATCGCGCGCGTCCCGCTCCGTCAAATCGCGGGAAAGGGCGCGCAG
>DATLGR010000431.1:0-1717 GCA_035540415.1 Burkholderiales bacterium
GTCGCCGCCGGGCGTGTAGAGATGGTTGAAATCGACCTGCGCGCCGGGATCGAGCGCGCGCAGCCGCTCCGCGGCCTGCGCGGTGGCCATGCCGGCCGGCGCGCGCATCAGCAGCTCGCGCAGCTCCAGCTCGGGCAGCGCCTCCTCGCGCAGCACGGTGAATCCCTGCGCCCGCGCCGCTTCCACCGCGCCGGCGGTCGGCGAGATCCACACCAGCTCCGAACGCCGGATCGGCTGCCCGGCCGGGTCCGCTTCGATGAGCTGGGGGTGGCGCCGCAGCAGGTCGCGCGCGAGATTGGCGCGCAGCTCCTGAAGCGCGGGAAGCGGCGGCGCCAGTTGCTGCATCGGCGGCAAACCGGGCGGCAGCGTGGGGACCGTGACCGAAGGAACGCGCAGCTGCGCCTGCGCCGCCGTGCACAGCAGGGCGGCGAGCACCAGGGCGATCCGGCGGGGCGATTTCATGGCTTGCGCAGGATAACGAACGGCGCATGGAAGAAAATCCGCTCCCCGGACGTTGTCCCCATGCCGATGGCCGATCCTTCCGCCGACGTGCGCCACCAGATCGCCGCGCTGCTGCCGCGGCTGCGGCGCTTCGGGCGCGTGCTGGCGCGCACGCCCGAGGACGCCGACGACCTGGTGCAGGCGGCGGTCGAGAAGGCGCTCGTGCGCACGGACCAGTGGGCGCCTGGAACGCGCCTGGACAGCTGGATGTTCCGGATCATGCAGAACGCCTGGATCGACGAGGTGCGTGCGCGCCAGCGGCGCGGCGAGACCTTCGTGCCCGAAGAGGAAGCCGAGCACGTCGGCGTGTCCACGACCGACGCGCAGATCGACGGCATCGCGGTGCGCAAGGCGGTGGCGCAGCTGGGCGACGACCAGCGCGCCGTGGTCGGCCTGGTGCTGGTCGAAGGGCTGTCGTACGAGGAGGCGGCGCAGGTGCTGGGCATCCCGGTCGGCACGGTGACCAGCCGACTCGCCCGCGCACGCGAGGCCTTGCAGGCGATCCTGGGAGATGCGAGATGAACACGCCCGATGACGACGAACTGCGGCGCCGCGTGAAGGCAGCCTACGACCCGGTGCTCCAGGAGCCGGTGCCCGATCGCCTGTCGGCGCTGCTCGAGCCGCCGCGCGTGGCCGACCTCGCGGCCGAGCGCGAACGCCGCGCCCCGCGGCGCTTTGCCGCGCTCACCTGGGCGCAGCTCGGGGGCATGGCGGCCAGCGTGCTGGTCGGCGTGCTGGTCGGCCTCAACTGGCCCGCGGGCGAAGACGACGCCCTGCTGGTGGAACGGGGCGGAAACATCGTCGCGGGCGCGCCGCTCGCGCGCGCGCTCGACACGCGCCTGGCGGGCGACCCCGCCGCGGCGGTCCATGTGCAGCTGACGTTCGTCGACCGCGACGGGCGCTATTGCCGCACGTTCTCGGCGCAGCAGCTCGCCGGCCTGGCCTGCCGCGATGCCGGGCAGTGGAGCGTCGTGGCGACGGCGCGCGCGGAGCGCGGCGCGCAGGGCGACATGCGCCAGGCCGCGAGCACGCTGCCGCGCCCGGTCCTCGAAGCGGTGGATGCGCGCATCGCCGGCGCGGCGCTCGACGCCGGGCAGGAGCGCGCGGCCCGGGAGCGCGGCTGGGTGCGCTGAACCGGCTCAGGCGCCGGCGCGGTTGCGCGCGACCATGCGGAACAGGGTGCGCGGCCGCGCGCGCGGGCCGAGCTGCGCATGCT
>DATLGR010000432.1:0-25646 GCA_035540415.1 Burkholderiales bacterium
GCTGTCGATCGCGTGGGGCGTGTGGCGGGGGCTCGTCCGGGAGGTGATGTCGGTGGCCGGCTGGGTGATCGCATTCCTCGGCGCCAACCTCTTCGCCGGCCCCCTGGCGCAGCTGCTGCCGGAGACGATATCGCCGCCGCAGCTGCGCGTGCTCCTCGCCTTCGTGGGCATCTTCATCGCGAGCCTCGCGATCACCACGCTCGCGGGCCTGCTCCTTGCGAGGATCATCCGGGCCGTGGGGTTGGGCGGGCTGGATACCACGCTGGGCGGCCTGTTCGGCGCGGCGCGAGCGCTCATCCTCATGCTGGCGTTCGCGCTGGTCGCCGGGCTCACGGGGCTGCCGCACGAGCGGGCGTGGACCGACTCGATCATCGGCCCGGCGCTGGGCCGGGCGGCGCTGGGGCTCAAGCCCTGGCTGCCGCCCGCGCTCACCGAACGCTTGCGATATCATTGACCGTTAACCACACCGGGAAGCCGAGCTCCACCGATGTGCGGAATCCTAGGAATCGTCGCCCGCTCCCCCGTCAACCAGCTGCTCTACGACGGGTTGCTCCTGCTGCAGCACCGCGGCCAGGACGCCGCGGGCATCGTCACGAGCGAGCGCAACTCGTTCCACATGCACAAGGCGCCCGGCACGGTGCGGGACGTCTTTCGCACCCGCAACATGCGCTCGCTCCCGGGCAACATGGGCATTGCGCACTGCCGCTATCCCACCGCCGGCTCGGCCTTCAGCTCGGCGGAGGCGCAGCCCTTCTATGTGAACTCGCCCTTCGGCATCGTGCTCGGGCACAACGGCAATCTCACCAACGCCGCGCAGCTGAAAGAGGACCTCTTCCGCACCGACCTGCGGCACATCAACACCGGATCGGACTCCGAGGTGCTGGTCAACGTGCTCGCGCACGAGCTCGAGCAGGCCTCGGTCCGGATGCGCCTGGACCCGCCCACGATCTTCGCCGCCGTGGCGAGCGTGCACCGGCGGCTTCGCGGCGCCTACGCCGTGGTGGCGATGATCGCCGGCTTCGGCGTGCTCGCCTTCCGGGACCCGTTCGGCATCCGGCCGCTGGTGATCGGCTACAACGAGACGCCCGCGGGCACCGAGTACATGGTGGCCTCCGAGTCGGTCGCGATCGACGCCAACGGCTTTCGCGTGCTGCGCGACGTCGGTCCCGGCGAGGCGGTGTTCATCGACCAGGACGGGCACTTCCACAGCCAGCCCTGCGCCCCGCAGGCGAGCCTCAACCCCTGCATTTTCGAGTACGTGTATCTCGCGCGGCCGGACTCGCTCATCGACGGCGCCTCGGTGTACGAAACCCGCCTCAACATGGGCGAGACGCTGGCGCAGAAGATCAAGCGCCACTACCGGCACCTGCACGTCGACGTGGTGATCCCGATCCCGGACTCCGGCCGCCCCTCGGCGCTGCAGCTCGCCGCGGGCCTGGGCGTGCCCTACCGGGAAGGCTTCGTGAAGAACCGCTACATCGGCCGCACGTTCATCATGCCCGGGCAGGCGGTGCGGGCGCGCTCGGTGCGCCAGAAGCTCAACCCCATGCCGATGGAGTTCGGCGGCAAGAACGTGCTCCTGGTGGACGACTCCATCGTGCGTGGCACCACCAGCCGCGAGATCGTCCAGATGGCGCGCGACTCCGGCGCGCGCAAGGTGTTCTTCGCCTCGGCCGCGCCGCCGGTGCGCTTCCCCAATGTCTACGGCATCGACATGCCGACCCGGGACGAGCTCATCGCCGCGCAGCGCAGCGAAGAGGAGGTGGCGCGCGAGATCGGAGCCGATGCGCTCGTCTACCAGGACCTCGAGGACCTGAAGGCGGCGGTGCGCCGCGCCAACCCGCGCCTCACTGCCTTCGAGACGTCGTGCTTCGACGGGGTCTACGTCACCGGCGACATCACCAGCGACTACCTGCGCTCCATCGAGAGCCAGCGGCACGCCCGCCGCGATTCGGGCGACGAGACGGACACGGCCCAGCTCGACCTGAACCTCGCGGCCTGATACAATCGCCGCCTTCGCGCCGATTTGAGCCACAGCTTGCGGGCGCGTAACAAATACCGCTAAAGCGTGCCGAGAAAACCCGGTCCCGGTCCGCTTAACCAGAGGGATCGGGTTTTTTATGGACAAACCGTTCGAGCTCTCCACCCAGGCCGTGCGCGCCGGTCAGGTGCGCAGCGAGTTCCAGGAGCATTCCGAGGCGCTGTTCCTCACCTCGAGCTTCGTGTTCGACAGCGCGGCGCAGGCGCAGGCGCGCTTTGCCGGAAACGACGGCCTCGTCTACTCGCGCTATACCAACCCCACCGTGTCGATGTTCCAGGACCGCCTCGCCGCGCTGGAGGGCGCTGAGGCCTGCGTCGCCACGGCGTCCGGCATGTCGGCGATCCTCACCACGGCCATGTCCCTCCTGAAGGCGGGCGATCACGTCCTGTGCTCGGCGGGCGTGTTCGGCGCCACGGTGCAGCTGTTCTCCGGGATTCTCGGCCGCTTCGGCGTGCACACAAGCTTCGCCGCGCCGACGCGCCTGGAGGAGTGGCGGCGGGCGCTGCGCAAGGAAACCCGGCTCCTGTTCCTCGAGACGCCTTCCAACCCGCTCACCGAGGTGAGCGACATTGCGGCGCTGGCGGGGCTCGCGCGGTCCGCCGGGGCGCTGCTCGTGGTGGACAACGTCTTCTGCACGCCCGCGCTGCAGCGCCCGCTCGAGCTGGGCGCGGACCTGGTGGTGCATTCGGCCACCAAGCATCTCGACGGGCAGGGCCGCGTCCTGGGCGGGGCGGTTCTCGGCCCGGCCAGGCTCGTGAACGAGCAGATGATCCCGTTCCTGCGCACCGCCGGGCCATCGCTTTCGCCCTTCAACGCCTGGGTGATCCTCAAGGGGCTCGAGACGCTGGAGCTGCGCATGCGCGCGCAATCGGCGGCGGCGCTGGAGCTCGCGCGCTGGCTCGAAGGCCATCGCGCAGTGGCGCGCGTGCACTACCCGGGACTCGAGTCCCATCCCCAGTACGCGCTCGCGCGCCGCCAGCAGCGCGCCGGCGGCGCGGTGCTGTCCTTCGAGGTGAAGGGGGGACGCGAGGCCGCCTGGCGGCTCATCGACGCGACGCGCCTCATCTCGATCACCGCGAACCTCGGCGACGTGAAGTCCACCATTACGCACCCCGCCACCACGACGCACGGGCGGCTCTCCGCCGAGGCGCGGGCGGCGGCGGGCGTCGGCGACGGCCTGGTGCGCCTCGCCGTGGGTTTGGAGGCGGTACCCGACCTCAAGGCGGATCTGGAGCGCGGGCTGGCGTAGGATAGGCCGGTCTCGCAAACCTGCCTCGAGCGTCGTTGCGGCCCGGGAATTCCGTCCAGCCCTTGATCGCAATCCGGCCCTGGAGCACCACCGCCCAGGGCGCGGCGCTGGCGCTCGCGTACTTCGCCGCGGCCAAGGCCGCGCTGCTCATCGCCATCCCGCCCGGCTACGCGGCGGCGCTGTGGCCCGCGTCGGGCGTCGCCGTTGCCGCGCTGCTGCTGGGCGGGGCACGGTTGTGGCCCGGCGTGTGGCTGGGCAGCTTCGCCGCCAACCTGATGGTGGAGGGCTCGCTGATCGCGTCGGCCGCGATCGCGAGCGGCAGCGCGCTCCAGGCCGTGGTGGGCGCCGAGCTCCTGCGCCGCACGATCGGCGCGGCCCCGCGCTTCCGGCGGCCGGGCGACGTGGTGAAGTTCGTCGCGGTGGCCGCGCTCTCGGCCACCGTCGCGCCGACCTGCGCGCTGCTTCCCCTGGGAACGCTGCATGCGCTGTCGGGCGAGGCGCTGTTCCGCAACTGGTGGACCTGGTGGCAGGGCGACGCCACGGGCATCATCATCACCACCCCCTTGCTTCTCAACTGGTCCGCGCCGGGCACGGTGCGCTGGGGGTCGCGGAAAATCGCAGAGGCGGTTCTTTTCGCCGTGCTGGCGCTCGGCGCCACGCATCTCGTGTTCAGCGGCGGCGTGGGCGAAGGCGCGCGGTACGCGGCGACGTTCCTCATCGTGCCCTTCACCGTCTGGGCCGCGTTCCGCTTCGGCCAGCGCGAGGTCACCACCGCGATCGCGATGATCGCCGCCATGGCGCTGTGGTACACCCTGCGGCGCAACGTCGGGCCCTTCGCGGGCGTGGCCGACCACGAGGCGCTGGTGCTGCTGCTGCTGTTCATCAGCACCGTGGTGTTCACCGGGCTCGTGCTCTCGGCCATGCTCGGGCAGCTCGAGGACGCCGCGGCCGAGCTGCGCAACCGCCACCGGCAGCTCGAGCTGCGGGTCAGCGAGCGCACGCGCGACCTGGAGCAGGCCAACCGCCTGCTGCACGACGACATCGCGGTGCGCGCGCGCGCCGAACGCATGCTCGCCGACAGCGAGCGGCGCTTTCGCCTGATGGTGGAGAGCGTCGTCGACTACGCCATCTTCATGCTCGACGCGCAGGGCCTGGTGGAAAGCTGGAATGCCGGCGCGCAGCGCATCACGGGCTACGAGGCGCAGGAGGTGCTGGGCCGGGGTTTCGCGCTGTTTTACTCGCGCGAGGACGTCGAGCGGCGCAAGCCGCAATGGGAGCTCGAGGTGGCGGCCGCGGAGGGGCGCTTCGAGGAGGAGGGCTGGCGGCTGCGCAAGGACGGCTCGGCCTACTGGGCCAATGTGGTGATCACCGCGGTTCGCGACGACACCGGGCAGCTGCTCGGCTTTGCCAAGGTGGTGCGCGATCTTACCGAGCGCAACCGCGTCGAGGCCGAGCTGATCCGCGCCAAGGTGGCCGCCGAGCGCGCGAGCGAGGCGAAGTCGCAGTTTCTGGCCAACATGTCGCACGAGCTGCGCACGCCGCTCAACAGCCTGCTGATCCTCGCGCGGCTGCTTGCCGACAACCCCGGCGGCAACCTGGCCCCCAAGCAGGTGCAGTTCGCGCAGACGATCTACGCCTCGGGCATGGACCTGCTGTCGCTCATCAACGATCTGCTCGATCTCGCGAGGATCGAGTCGGGCGCCGTCACCCTGCTGAACATCGCGCCCGCGCGCCTGGACGAGCTGGCGCAGGACCTCGAGCGCACCTTCCGCCAGATGGCGCACGACAAGCAGCTGGAGTTCGCCATCGTGCTGGACCCGGGCCTGCCGGCCGCGATTCGCACCGACGCGGCGCGCCTCAAGCAGGTGCTGAAGAACCTGCTCGCCAATGCCTTCAAGTTCACCCGGCAGGGCCGGATTTCCTTGAGCATTGCCCCGGCCGCGCCGGGGCGCATCGCCTTCGCCGTCTCGGATACCGGCATCGGCATTGCGCCGGAGAAGCAGAAGCTCATCTTCGAGGCGTTCCAGCAGGCCGACGGCACCACCAGCCGGCAGTACGGCGGCACGGGGCTGGGCCTCTCCATCAGCCGCGAGCTCACCCGGCTGCTCGGGGGCGAGCTCCACGTCGAAAGCGAGCCCGGCCGCGGCTCCACCTTCACGCTCGTCCTGCCGGTGTCCGACGAGGTCTCGGCGCTCGCCGCGTGAGAGTCCTGGTGCTCGGCGCCGGCGGCTTCATCGGCCGCCATGCCGCCGCGGCGCTGCGCGCGGCGGGCCACGAGGTCATGGCGGGCGCGGTCGATTTCACGCGCGCGCCGCGCGCGGCGGACTGGACGGATGCGCTGCGCGGCGCCCACGCGGTCGTGAACGCCGTGGGGATCTTTCGCGAGCGCGGCGCGAACCGGTTCGAGCGCGTGCACGAGTCGGCCCCCTGCGCGCTTTTCGACGCCTGTGTGGCGTGCGGCGTTCGCCGGGTGGTGCAGGTCTCGGCGCTGGGCGCCGACGAAGGGGCCCGCAGCCGCTTTCACCTCAGCAAGCGCCGCGCGGACGATTACCTTGCCTCGCTCGAGCTCGACTGGTCCATCGTGCAGCCCTCGCTCGTATTCGGCGAAGGCGGCGCCAGCGCACGCCTGTTCGCGATGCTCGCGGCGCTGCCCTTCACCCCGGTCCCCGGTGCCGGTCGGCAGCAGGTTCAGCCGATCCATGTCGACGATCTCGCGCAGGCGATCGTTCGGCTGGTGGCCGAGCCGGCGCGCGCCCGCATCGCTGCCGTCGGTCCGCGCGCGCTGGCGCTGCGCGAGTGGCTCGCCCTGCTGCGGCTGCAGCTGGGGCTGGGACGCGCGAGGTTCATTTCCGTGCCGCTGCCCCTGGTGCCGCTAGACGGCGAGACGCTCGCGATGCTCGAGCGCGGGAACACGGCGCCGGCGGATTGCGTCGCGCGGCTCCTCGGCCGCGCGCCGCGGGACCCGGCGCAGTTCATCGATGCCGAGGCGGCCGGCGCGCTGGCCACGCGCGCCCGGCTCGACTGGCTGCTGCCGCTGCTCGCCGGCTCGGTCGCGTTCGTCTGGGTGATGAGCGGCGTGGTGTCGCTCGGGCTCTACCCGGTGCAGGAGA
This sequence comes from Burkholderiales bacterium, assembly GCA_035540415.1. GTDB lineage: Bacteria > Pseudomonadota > Gammaproteobacteria > Burkholderiales > SG8-39 > SCGC-AG-212-J23. The sequence continues at coordinate 6,401 of DATLGR010000432.1, forward strand.
GCCTCGCGATGCTCGCCCGGGTGGGTCTCGCGAGCCCCTGGGTGCTCTACGGCGCGGCGGCGTTCGACATCGCGATGGGCATCGCCATCTTTGCGCTCGCACGGCGGCGCTGGCTGTGGCGGCTGCAGATGGCCGCGATCGTGGCCTATAGCGCCATCATCGCGGTGTGGCTGCCCGAGGCATGGCTGCATCCCTTCGGCCCGATGCTGAAAAATGTGCCGCTGCTGGCGGCCATCCTGCTGCTGCATGAGCTGGAGCAGAGGCCGCGCTGATGGACTACCTGGTGGTGAAATGGCTGCACGTCCTGTCCTCCACGGTGCTGTTCGGCACCGGCCTGGGCACGGCCTTCTACATGCTCGCGGCGAACCGCAGCGGTGATTTGCGCGCGATCGCGGTCGTCTCGCGCCACGTGGTGCTGGCCGACTGGCTGTTTACCACGCCCACCGCCGTGCTGCAGCCCGCCACCGGATTCTGGCTGCTCGCCCTGGCGGGGATCCCGTGGACGACGGGCTGGGTGCTGTGGTCCCTCGTGCTCTACGTCATCGCCGGGGCGTGCTGGCTTCCGGTGGTCTGGCTGCAGATGCGCATGGCGGCGATGGCGCGGGCGGCCCTCGCCGCCGGCGCGCCGCTACCGCCGCGCTTCTGGCGCTATCACGCCGCTTGGGTGGCGCTCGGCTGGCCGGCGTTCCTCGCCTTCGTGGCGATCTTCTACCTGATGGTCGTCAAGCCGCCGATTTAGGCGATCGCCGGCCGCGAACCCGGCGGCAAGCGCGCCGTACACCGCAACCAGGCAGGCCGGCGACAGGATCTGCTCGAACCCCGGACGCAGGCGGCGATGCGCCACGTGGTAATCGACGAGGTACGCCGCGACGGCGACCAGGGTGCCCCCGGCCAGGCCGCCCTTTCGGACGAGGGCCTCGTACCAGAGCGCCCACCACCAGGAGGCGGCGCTGTGGATCCCGAGGCCCAGCCAGGTGTTGCGTGCGTGACGGCCATCGCTTCGCGGCGGCGGCCCGCCGTCGTAAATATGGGCCACCGCATTCATTGGGCGCGCGGGCGAATGCCCGCGCGAGCGGCTGCATGCTGCGGCGGCCAGGGCGGAAGCTGCGCTGGCCACGGCGCCCGAGACGAGCGTGCGCCGCAAGAAGGCGACGGCGGCCTTCAGGCGCCGCCGACGCCGCGCACGACGCGGCCCGTGCCGCCGCAGTTCCGGCACGGCTCCCCGCCCGCGCTGCGGCCCTTGCCGTTGCACTGCGGGCAGACGTCCTCGCCGGTGCCCGGGGTGCCGGGGCGCGCCTCGTCGCCCGGGTTGAGCGGGGGCGCGGGCGGCTGCGACTTCACGATCAGTCCTCCTCTTCCTGCTCCAGCTCGCCCATCAGCTCCTGCTTGCGGCTGCGCATGCGCTCGGCGAGCTCTTCGAAGTCGAGGTCGGTCTTCTTCGCCTGGGGAAACATCTCGTCTTCCTCCTCCTCGATGTGGTGCTTCACGTACTCGCCCAGCACCGTGAAGGTGGCGTGGAAGTTGGGATCGTCGGCGCCCATCGATTCGAGCTGCTCGATCAGGATCTTCGCCGTGTCGTGCTCCACCTGGGCCTCGTTCATGATGTCCTCGTCCTCGATGGCATCCCGCACCGCCGGGTAGAAGATCTCCTCCTCGAGCGTGGTGTGGATCTTCAGCTCCTCGCACACGGTGCGCACCAGCTCCTCCGCCGTGGCCGCATCCTCGCGGTCGAGCTTCTCGAACTGCTTGAAGGACTTCTTCACCTTGTCGTGGTCTTCCTGCAGCATCTCGAGGGCCGCGGCGGCCGCCTTCGACTTGCTTTTCGCCATGATCGCGCTCCTTTTGCGGGGGGTGGACCCGCCGTCCGGAGCAACCGCCGTGCCGAGGCTAGGGCAAGCCGACCAGGCGCAGGCCGCCCGGCTCCGCGGCGAGGTAGCCCCCGGGCCCGTACCAGTCGGGGAGCACCCAGCGCTCGCAGTGCCGCCCGTCGACCTCGAGGTCGTGGCGCCCGGGGCGGTGGGTGTGGCCGTGGATCAGCCTTCGCACGCCGTGGCTGCGCAGCGCCTGCGCCACGGCGTCCGCATTGACGTCCATGATCCCGGCGGGCTTTGCCTGGGTCACGGCCCGGCTCTTGTCGCGCATTCCTTGAACGAGCTCGCGCCGCGCCCCGCGCGGGCGCGCAAGGAACGTCCTTTGCCAGGCCGGGTCCCGGGCCGTGCGGCGCCAGCCCTGGTACTCGACGTCGTCGGTGCACAGGGTATCGCCGTGCGCGAGGAGGGTGCGCTCGCCGTGCAGATCGTGCACGGTGGGATCGGCGAGCAGCACCGCGCCCGTAGCGGCGCAGAAGCGCTCGCCCATCAGGAAGTCGCGGTTGCCGTGCATCACGTAGAGCGCGATACCGTCCTGCACCAGGCGCCGCAGCATGCCCGCCATCACGGCGTTGAAGGGATCGTCCAGGTCGTCGTCGCCGATCCAGACCTCGAACAGATCGCCCAGGATGTAGAGCGCCTCGGCGCCGCGCGCTTCGCCCTCGAGGAAGGCGAAGAATTGCTCGTTGGCCGCGGGACGCTCGGGGGCGAGGTGCAGGTCCGAGATGAACAGCGCCGGCACTACGGCTTGGCGCCGACCACCGTGACCGACTCGATGACGACCATCTGCTTGGGCACGTCGCTGCGGAAGGGGCCGGCCGCGCCGGTGGGCGTCTTCGCGATCTTGGTGACGACATCCATTCCCGAGACCACCTTCCCGAACACCGCGTAGCCCCAGCCGTCCTGCGCCGAGCCGGCGTTCAGGAACTCGTTGTTGCTCACGTTGATGAAGAACTGCGCGGTGGCCGAATGCGGCTCGGAGGTGCGCGCCATGGCGATGGTGCCGACTTCGTTCCTCAGGCCGTTCTTCGCCTCGTTCGCGACCGGGGCGCGCGTGGTCTTCTGCTTGAAGGCGCGGTCGAACCCGCCGCCCTGGACCATGAAACCGTCGATGACCCGGTGGAAGATGGTGCCGTCGTAATGGCCGTCCTTCACGTACTGCAGGAAGTTCTCGACCGTCTTCGGCGCCTTGGCCGGATAGAGCTCGAGGCGGATGGTGCCCACGTTCGTGCGCACGTCGACCTGCGGCTCCGCGCCCAGCGCGCCGGCCGGTGCGGCGGCGAGCGACAGCACGAACAGATGCTTCAGCTTCATGCGGCTCCTTCGTAGATGATTTTCCAGTGTCCGTCTTCGCGCACCCAGTACTGGCGCTTGCGCATCACGCTCGAGAGCCCGTCGGAGCGGTAATCCTGGTCGAAGGTGACCACGACGAAGTCGCGCTCGCGCGGGTAGCGCAGCATCGACACGCGCGACACCCCGACCTCGAGCCAGCCCCGCGCGCCGTTCGCCTTGCGCTTGTGCCTCGCCCAGGCCTCGTAGTCCTGCCGCGCCGTGCGGAACCGCGGCGAATAGTGCGCAAGATAACGCTCCGTGTCGCGGCTCTGCCAGTCCGTGCGCCAGCGCTCCAGCGCTTCGGCGAGCGAGCGGCGCTCGGCTTCGACCGCCTCGGCGCTCGCCCACTCCACTTCGTCGGCGATGATCACCGGCGTGAGCCCCACCTGGATGAAGGGCGCCACCGCATCGAGGTCGGCGTTGGCGAGCACGATGCAGCCGTCGCTCGCCCGCGGCGGGCGGCTGTACACGTCGGAGGGCACGCCGTGCAGCCAGATGCCGTGGCCGTTGCGGCCGAGGCGCCGGTCCCACTCGTTGGGATAGTTAATCGGGAAGGCGCCCGAGCCGTAGAAGTCGGTGAGCTTGCGCCGCGGCAGGTCGGCGGTGACGTGGTATACGCCCACGGGGGTTTTCTGGTCGCCTTCGCGCACCTTGGCGATGCCGTTCTTGCCCAGGGTCACGTAATAGTCGGCGATCACGCGCGGCGGGCCTCCGCCGTTGGCGAGCACGTAGAGCCGCGAGCGTTTGGAGTCGACGATGAGGGCGTGGTGCTGGCCGGCGTGCAGCTGCAGGACATGGCGTGGAACCCGGTCCTCCGCCGGGCGCTGGCGCTGCGCCCGCATCCGCGCGAGCGCCTCCTCGCGCAGGCCCTCGAGCCGCTCCGCAGGCACCGTCTTGGTGACGTTGCCGAAGGTTTCCAGCGGGCGGGTGCGCGCCAGGAGGAGATCGCCGCGCACGAGGTGTGCGAGGTGGAAGTTGGGATGGTCCTGGATCAGCGCGTCGATCCGCTTGAGCGCCTCGTCGAGGCGATTGGCCCCGATCGACTGAAACACCCCGGACAGGCGGTCCTCCGGGGTCGCTCCCGTTGCGCTCACCGCCGATGCCGCGAGCAACGCCGCCAGGAGGGGCGCGAGCCGCATCAGCCGGCTTTCTCCTCCTGGATCTGCCAGCGCCCGTCGGCGCTTCTCACCAGCACGAGCGTCTTGGTGCCCGTGGCGCGGAAGGTGTCGGATCGGTACGCCTGCCGAAAGCTCACCGTAGCTCGCTTGTCGCCATCCAGGATCACTTTGGGCTCGCTCACCACCACGCTGATCGTCTTGGCCCCCGCGATGCGGCTGCGGCGGCCCTTCTCCCATGCCGGCCGCGGCTCGCCGCCGGGCGTCTTGAAGTCCTTGGCATAGTGCGCGAGGTAGGCATCCACGTCCCGGTTGGACCACGCCTGCGCCCACGCGTTGACCGTCTTGAGCACTTCGCCGCTCGCGTCGCTCGGTGCCGCCGGTTTCTCGGCCACGGGCGTGCGCGCCTCGGGCTTGGGCGCTTCCGCGATGGGCTTGGTGGTTTCGGAGACAGGCTTGGCGGCGACGGCGACCGGCGCCGGGCCGCGGCCGATCTCGCGCACGAGCGAAAGCTTTTTCTGCGCGGCCTTGTTGGTTTTGTCGAGTTGCAGCGCCTTGTCGTAGGCCTGGCTCGCCAGCTTCGCGTAGAGGTCACCGAGGTTCTCGTAGGCGGTCGCGTAGCTCGGATGCGTGCGGATCGATTGCTCCAGGGCGGCGCGCGCGCGCTCGTACTGTCCCTGGCTCGCGTAGATCACTGCGAGGTTGTTGTAGGGCTCCGGCAGGTCGGGGAAGTCCTGCGTCAGCCGGCTGAAGATCTCGACGGCTTCCTTGGTGTTGCCCTGCTCGGTGAGGATGACGCCTTTCAGGAAGCGCGCCTGCGGATCGCGCGGCTTGGCCGCGAGGCTGCGATTCACGCGTTCGAGCGCCTGCTGGTGCTGCCCGGCGCGCAGGAGCTTCTGGGCCTCCTGGATCTCGTCGCCCCAGGCCAGGGGGCCCGCGGCCAGTAGCGCCCAGGCACCGAGCGAAACGAAGCCCCGCCGAAGCGTGGCCCGCGAGGCGGTCAAATCGAGCATTGTGTTATATTTTCAAGGCCCTACGTAACGGTCGCGATTCTAGACCAACCCCCGCGGCTCCACAACCTCAATCGGCGCATGCTGAGGATCCACAATTCCCTCGGACGGACCAAGCAGCCGTTCGTGCCGCTGCGCGAGGGCGAGGTGCGCATGTACGTCTGCGGCATGACGGTGTACGACTACTGCCATCTGGGGCATGCCCGCGTTCTGGTCGTGTTCGATGCGGTGCGCCGCTGGCTGCGGGCGAGCGGCTTGCGCGTGACCTACGTGCGCAACATCACCGACATCGACGACAAGATCATCCGCCGCGCGCAGGAGAACGGCGAGCCGGTGGAGGCGCTCACCGAGCGCTTCATCCGCGCCATGGACGAGGACGCGGCCGCGCTCGGCGTGGAGAAGCCGGACCACGAGCCGCGGGCCACCCGCTATGTGCCGCAGATGCTCGACATGATCGCGGCGCTGGAGAGCAACGGGCTCGCCTATGCGGCCGACTCCGGCGATGTCAACTTCGCCGTACGCCGCTTCCCCGGCTACGGCCGGCTGTCGGGAAAGTCGCTGGACGAGCTGCGCGCGGGCGAGCGCGTCGAAGTGGACAGCGCCAAGGAAGATCCGCTCGACTTCGTGCTCTGGAAGCGCTCCAAGGCGGGCGAGCCGAGCTGGCCCTCGCGCTGGGGCGCGGGCCGCCCGGGCTGGCATATCGAGTGCTCGGCGATGGGCTGTGCGCTGCTCGGGCCTCATTTCGACATCCACGGCGGCGGCCAGGACCTGCAGTTCCCGCACCACGAGAACGAGATCGCGCAGTCGGAGGGCGCGCACGGCGGGCGTTTCGTCCGCTACTGGATGCACAACGGCTTCGTGCGCGTGGACGAGGAGAAGATGTCCAAGTCGCTCGGCAACTTCTTCACCGTGCGCGAGATCCTGAAGAAGTTCGATCCCGAAGTGGTGCGCTTCTTCATCCTGCGGGCGCACTACCGCAGTCCGCTCAACTACTCCGACGCGCACCTGGAGGACGCGAAGGCCGCGCTCGCGCGTCTCTACACCGCGCTGAAGGAGCACCCGGGCCGCGGCGAGGTCGACTGGAGCGAGCCGCACGCGCAGCGCTTCAAGGAAGCGATGGACGACGACTTCGGCACGCCCGAGGCGGTGGCGGTGCTGTTCGAGCTCGCCACTCGCATCAATGCCGGCGAAAAGCCGCTCGCGGCGCAGCTGCGCGCGCTGGGCGGCGTGCTCGGCATTCTGCAACGCGACGCGATTGCTTTCCTGCAAGGGCGCAGCCTCATGCCCGACGCCGAAGTCGTCCTTCCCGGCTTCGCGAAGAGCGTCGAGCAGCTGATTCGCGAGCGCGATGCGGCGCGCAAGCGCAGGGACTTTGCCGAGGCCGACCGCATCCGCGACGAGCTGGCCGGGGCGGGGATCGTTCTGGAAGACTTTCCCGATCGTCCCACCGCCTGGCGTCGCAAGTGACTCTCGCCTTCGAGATCGCCGGGAATCCGGCGAGTGAGCGGCGGATCGCGCTCGTGCACTCGCTCGCGATGGACCGAGCCTTCTGGCGCCCGGTGGCCGAGCGGCTGGATGCCGCGGCGCTACTCTACGACTGCACCGGCCACGGGGCGTCCCCGAAGCCCGCCGGGCCGTATCGCGTCGAGGGCTTCGCGGACGACCTCGCCGGACTTCTGGACCGCATCGGCTGGCGCTCGGCCGCGGTGGCGGGGGCCTCGATGGGCGGTTGCGTGGCGCTCGCGTTCGCCCATGCCTACCCCGGGCGCGTGAGCGCTCTCGGCCTCGTCGACACGACCGCCTGGTACGGTGCGCAAGCGCCGCGCCAGTGGGAGGAGCGGGCGCGAAAGGCGCTCGAGGCGGGGCTCGGCGCGCTCGTCGACTTCCAGGTGACGCGCTGGTTCAGCGACGACTTCCGGGCGCGCCATCGCGACGTCGTGGCACGCTGCGTGGCGACCTTCCTCGCGAATGACGTCGCCGCGTACGCCGAGAGCTGCCGCATGCTCGGCGCGGCCGACCTGCGCGCTGCGCTGCCGCAGATTCGCGTCCCCACCACCGTGATCGTCGGCGAGGAGGACTACGCGACGCCGCTCGACATGGCGCAGGCGCTGCACCGAGGGATCGCGGGCTCGACGCTCGAGGTGCTGCGCGGCGCGCGCCACCTGACGCCGCTCGAGGCGCCCGACGCGGTGGCTCGGGCGCTCTCCGCGATCCTCGCCCGGTAGCGCGAACCGGGGCTTTACCGCCGCGCGCGGCGCGCGCTACATTCGCCGAGGAGGTCCGCCCCTGGTTCCGTTCGAGCTCGATCAACCGAAAACCGTCGAGGAGGCGCTGGCGCTGCTGCGCGAGGACGGCGCGCGGGCGCTCGCCGGCGGCACCGCCGTCATGCTCATGATGAAGGCGGGCGTGTTTCGGCCGCGCCGGCTCGTCAGCCTGCGCCGCCTCGGGCTCGCGCACATCGAGGCCGCGCCCGACGGCGGCCTGCGCATCGGCGCCCTGGCGACGCTGCGCGCCCTGGAGCGCGCCGGGCCCGTCCGGGCCGGCTATCCGGTGCTTGCCCGTACGCTGCGCACGCTCGCCAACGTGCGCGTGCGCAACGTCGCCACCGTCGGTGGCGCGATCGCGCATGCGGACCCCCACATGGACCTGCCGCCGATCCTGAGCGCGCTCGGCGCACGCGCCGTGCTGCGCAGCCCCCGCGGCGAGCGCGAGGCGCCGGTGGAGTCGCTCTATGCGGGCTACCTGGAGAACACGCTCGCGCGCGACGAGCTGCTGACCGAGGTGCGGGTGCCGCCGCTCGGGCGGCGGGGCGCCGCGTACCTGAAATGCACCACGCGCTCGGCCGACGACTGGCCGGCGCTCGGCATGGCGGTGGTGCTGGACGGGGAGCGCGCAACCGTGGTGCTGAGCGCCGCCACCGACCGTCCCACGCGCCTGGCCGCGGCCGAGCGCATCCTGCAGGGCCGGCTCGACGACGACAAGGCGCTGCGCGAGGCCGGCGAGGCGGCTGCCGAGGAAGTGCGCATCGAAAGCGACCTGCACGGCTCGGCGGCGTACAAGAAGCAGCTCATCCGGGTGTATCTCGCGAGAACCGTCCATGAAGCGCGCAGCGCACTCCACTGAGACGCCGCAGGTCGGCCGCTCGGTGCCGCGGCTCGAGTCGTGGCTCAAGGTCACCGGGCGCGCCGAGTACGTCCATAATCTGCGCCTGCCGGGCATGCTGTATGGGCGCATCTTCCGCAGCACGGTCGCCCATGGGCGCATCAAGCGCATCGACGTCGCCGCGGCGCAGGCCGTGGGCGGCGTGCATAGGGTCGTCACCGGCGCCGATATCCGGCAGCTCGTGCCGGACCCGTATTACGGCCCGGCGTTCCACGACCAGCCCGTGCTCGCGCTCGACAAGGTGCGCTATGTCGGCGAGCCGGTCGCGGTGGTGCTGGCGGCCGATCCGCACGTCGCCGAGGAGGCCGCCCACCTCATCGAGGCCGAGTACGAGGAGCTGCCGGCGGTGTACGACGAGGTCGAGGCGATGAGCTCGCCCGCCATCGTGCACGACGAGCTCAAGCCCGCGGGCACCTTCCCCGACCTCAAGCACCTCAAGGGGCGGCGCCGCACCAACGTGGCGCTCGACTTCCGGCTGCGCCGCGGAGACGCCAAGAAGGCGCTGGCGGGCGCGGCGCGCGTCTTCGAGCACCGCTTTCGCACCCAGCAGGTGATGCACACGCCGCTCGAGCCGCTGGTGTCGGTGGCGGAGAGCAGCGACGATTCGCTCACCATCCACACCGCCTCGCAGAGCCCCTCGTTCGTGCGCATCGAGGTGGCGCGGCTGCTCGGCTGGCCCGAGAACCGGGTGCGCGTGCGCGTGCCGTTCCTGGGCGGCGGGTTCGGCGCCAAGCTCTATATCAAGCTCGAGGCGCTGGTAGCGGTGCTCTCGCTGCTCACCCGGCGCCCGGTCAAGATCTCGCTCAGCATGGAGGAGCAGTTCTTCACCATCACCAAGCACGCGAGCACCTTCCGCATCGCGAGCGGGGTGGACGAGCGCGGCCGGGTCGTCGCGCGGGAGTGCGAAGTGTGGTGGAACGGCGGCGCCTACGCGGACATCGGGCCGCGCGTCACCCAGAAGTCGGGCTTCACCGCGCCAGGGCCCTACGACATCGAGCACGTGGCGATCGATTCCTACGCGCTCTACACCAATCTTCCGCCGGCGGGCGCCCTGCGTGGCTTCGGCATCCCGCAGCTGGTGTGGGCCTACGAGAGCCACACCGACATGGTGGCGCGCGAGCTCGGCATCGATCCGCTCGAGTTCCGCCGCCGCAACATCCTGCGCGACGGCCGGCCGCAGGCGACCGGCACGATCATGAAGGACGCGGCGGTGGAGAAGGTGCTCAGCCGCCTGGAGGCACTCATGGACTGGGGCAAGCCCTTCGATCGCGGCCAGGGCGCGGTGCGGCGCGGCCGCGGCATCGCCATCGGCTTCAAGGCGTGCATCTCCAATACCACCTCGCTCGCCGCGGTGAGCGTGAACGCCGATGGCAGCTGCACGGTCTACTGCAGTACCGTCGACATGGGGCAGGGCTCCGACACCGCCATGGCGCAGATCGCGGGCGAGGTGCTCAACGTGCCGGCCGAATCGGTGCGCGTCGTGCATTCGGACACCGACGTGACGCCGTTCGACATGGCAACGCTCGGCTCGCGCTCGCTCTTCCACATGGGCAACGCCGTGAAGGCCGCCGCCGAGGAGGCGAAGGAAAAGCTCGCCGCGCTACGCCGCGAGCTGGGCCTCCCGCAGGACTGCGAGGTCCGCGACCTCTTCCGCAAGAAATACGGCATGCAGGCGGGCAGCGTCACGGGCAGCGGCAGCTTCGTGCCGAGCTACAAGCCGCCCGACGAGAACGGCCTGTCCGACGACGCGACCCCGTTCTGGATGATCGGCGGCACCGGCGTGGAGGTGGAGCTCGACACCGAGACCGGGCGCGTGCGAGTGACGCGGCTCGTCAACGTCGCCGACCTCGGCACGCCGATCAACCCGAAGATCGTCGAGACCCAGCTCTCCGGCGCGGCGATCATGCAGCTCGGCTTCACGCTGTTCGAGAAGATGGAGTTCGACGCCGCAGGCCAGCTTCGCAACGCCTCGCTCGCCGAGTACAAGATCCCGGGCTTCCTCGACCTGCCGGCCGAGATCGTGAACGAGGCGGTGGTGGCCGAGCAGCGCAGCGGCCCCTTCGGCGGCAAGGGGGTGGGGGAGACGGCCACCTTCGGCGTCTCGCCGGCGGTGGCCAACGCGATCCACGACGCCGTCGGCGTGCGGCTCACCTCGCTGCCGATGAACGCCGAGGCGGTGTTCGAGGCGCTGAGCCGGCGATGAGGCGCGAGATCCGCTTTCGCCTGAACGGCGAGCCGGTCTCGGCGCAGGCGGCGCCGCACGAGACGCTGCTCGAGGTGCTGCGCGACGCCTTCGGGCTGCACGGCGCGCGCGAGAGCTGCGGCCAGGGCCTTTGCGGCTGCTGCACCGTGCTCGTCGACGGCACGGCGGTGTCCGGCTGCCTGTTCCTCGCGGCGTTCGCCGAGGGCCGCGAGGTGAGCACGGTCGAGGCGCCGGGGCCGCTCGACGCGGTGCAGGAGGCGTTCGTCGAGGCGGGCGCCTTCCAGTGCGGGTTCTGCACGCCCGGGTTCGTGCTGATGACGCGCCAGCTCCTCGACGAGATCCCCGAGCCGGGCGAGGACGACATCCGCCACTATCTGTCGGGAAACCTGTGCCGCTGCGCGGCCTATCCGGAAATCATGGAAGCGGTGAAGCTCGCCGCACGCAAAAGGAGGAGTGCATGAAGCGTCTGCTGGGTGGTGCATTGATGGCGGTCGCGCTGGCGGCCGGCGCGCAGGACTATCCCTCGAAGCCGATCCGGGTGCTGGTGCCCTTCGCCCCGGGCGGCGCGGTCGACACCACGGCGCGGGTGCTCGCGCAGGCGATGCAGCAGCGGGTCAATTGGCAATTCGTCGTCGAGAACCGCCCCGGCGGCAACGGCTTCATCGCCACCACCGCCGCGGCCAAGTCGGCGCCGGACGGCTACACGCTGCTCATGGCGCACACCGGCGAGTTCGCGGTCAACCCGGCGCTCTTCGACAACGTGCCCTACGAGCTCGAGCGCGACTTCGAGCCCATCACCATGGTGAGCGACGCGCCGATGCTCTATCTCGCCAACGCCAACGCGCCGTTCAACTCGTTCCAGGAGCTGGTCGCCGTGGCCAAGGCGAAGCCCGGTTTCGTCAGCTTCGGCTCGGCGGGCAACGGCAGCATCAACCATCTCGCCGGCGAGTGGCTCGCGCAGGCGGCCGGGATCCAGCTCCTGCACGTGCCCTACCGGGGCGGCGCGCCCGCCGCGGCGGCCGTGGCCGCGGGCGATGTGCACTTCGGCGTCATGGCCGCGCCGGGCGCGATCCCGCATATCAAGTCCGGCCGCGGCAAGGTGATCGGCATCACCACCGCGAAGAAGTCGCTGCTCGACCCGTCGTGGGCCACGCCGCGCGACGCCAACATCCCGGACCTCGACGCTTCCATCTGGGTGGGTCTCTTCGCGCCGAAGGGCACGCCGCAGGCGGTCATCGAGCGCATCAACAAGGAAGTGCGCGCCACGCTCGCGCTGCCGGAGGTGCAGAAGCGCTTCATCGAGAGCGGCGGCGCCGAGGCGGTCGGCATGACGCCGGCGGAATTCCTGCAGCGGATCAAGGCCGACGCCGAGCGCTACCGGCGCGTCATCAAGCAGGCGGGCGTCAAGCCCGGGTAGCCGATCGACGCCTCCCGCGGGCGGCTCCTGGCCGCGCTCGGCGCGGTGTCGCTCGTCTGGGGCCTCAACTGGGTCGTGATGAAGGCGGCGCTCGCCGACATGGGAGCGCTGCAGTTCGCGGCGGCGCGCCTGTGGCTCGCATCGGTGTTCCTGTTCGCGTGCCTCGCGGCGCTGGGGAAGCCGCTGCGGCTCGGGCGCCCGGGCGCCGTGGCGCTGAGCGCGCTCTTCCAGACGGGTCTCACCACGGCGCTCACGCTGTGGGCGCTCGACCTCGGCAGCGCGGGCAAGAACGCGGTGCTCTGCTACACCATGCCGTTCTGGACGGTGCTCCTCGCCTGGCCGGTGCTCGGCGAGCGGCCGGCGCCGCGGCAATGGGCGGCGCTCGTCATCGCGGCATTGGGCCTCGCTCTGCTGATCGGGGGCGCCGTCGAGGGCACGCTCCCCGACCTCGTCGCCACCAGCGCAGGAATTACGTGGGCGATCGGCATCGTGCTCACCAAGCGGCTGCAGGCTGCGCAGGCCACCGACCCCTTCGCGTTCGCTGCCTGGCAGTCGCTGGTCGGCGCCGTTGCCGTGAGCCTTCTCCTGCCGTGGTTCCCGGCGCCGCCGGCGCAATGGACGCCGACGCTTCTCCTCGCGCTCGCCTACAACGCGGTGCTCGTCTATGGCTTCGTGTGGTTCCTGTGGTTCTGGGTCCTGCAGCGCCTGCACGCCGGCATCGCGGGCCTGGGCATCCTCGCCGTGCCGCTCGTCGGCGTGCTCGCCGGCGTGGCGCTCCTCGGAGAGCGCCCGGCGATGCTAGAGTGGGCCGGCATGGCGCTCGTCGCGCTCGCTCTTCTCCTCAACCTGCGCGGGATCCGCTCCTGAGCCCGGTCGCCGAGCCGCTCCTCGAGAGCGCCCCCCTCGCGCGCCGCCTCGCGCCGCAACTGTGCCGCCGCGACCCGCGCACCCGCGAGACCTGCGCCGCGTATCACGGCTTCTGGCAGTACGCCCGCATCCTCGGCCTCGGCACCGCGCCCGATCTTCATGCCGGCTTTCTCCTGGACGGCATCGCCAGGGCCGTGTCCGGGACGCGGCAACCGCGCATCGCCATCTCCGGCGCCGCGGACTATTCCATGCTCGCGCACGTGCTCGCCGCCTGGCAGGCGTCGAGCCGCAGGTGACCGTGATCGATCTGTGCGAGACGCCGCTCGCCCTCAACCGCTGGTACGCCGAGCGTGCGCAAATCCGGATCGACACCCGCGTCGGCGACGCCGGCACCGGGCTGGGAGTCGAAGACCAGGACCTTATATGCACGCATGCCTTGATCGGCAACTTCGCGCCCGCCGAGCGCGTACATCTCTTTACGGCCTGGCACCGCGCGCTGCGCCGCGGCGGCACCGTCGTGACGGTGAACCGACTGCGGCCCCCGGGGCGCTCGCGCGACGCTTCCGGCGAGAAGGTCGCCGCCTTCCTGGCGCTTGTGCGCTCCCGCGCCATCGCACACGAGCTTGGCATTGAGGCCGGCGCGCTCGCCGACGCGGCGGCGCCTTATTACGACGCGGCCAGGCAATGCGCACGCTGGCCGGTGCACTCCGCGGGCGAGCTGTGCGCGCAGCTCGACCAGGCCGGCTTCGAAATCGTGGAATGCACCATCGTCGATACGGGCGCCGAAGCACGCGCGACCGCGCTCGACCTGCCCACCGTTCCGGGTAACGCGCGGTACGTGCAGCTAACCGCCGCGCGCCGCTAGCGCGGCGTGTCGGCTTCCGGGACGGCGCAGACGAATTCCTCAAACTTGCCGCCGGGGCTTCGCGGCAGCGAGGGCACCGGCACCACGCTTAGCCGCACCCCGGCCGGCAGTCGCGCTCCGACCGCCGCGACGAGCTGCTGCTCCTGAGACGCCGTCAGCGGCGCACGCAGCACGAGCCGCGCCTCTACGTGATCGTAGGCCGTCTGCACGAACTGGTACTGAACGAGCGCATCGATCGCCGTCAGGGCGCGGCGGCCGAACGTCGGCCAATAGCGGCGTCCATCGGCGGTTACGAGCATGTTGCGCACCCGTCCCAGGATGCGCTTGATCGTGGGCAGCCCGCGGCCGCAGGGGCAGGGCTCACCCACCTCGGCATAGTCGCCGATGTCATAGCGGACGAGCGGCATGGCGAAGTTGTGCAGATCCGTGACCACGACCCGCCCGATCTCGCCGGGGCGGCACGGGCGGTCCTGCTCGTCGAGGATCTCGACCAGCACGCTTTCCGACTGCACGTGATAGTGCTCGCGCTCGGGGCACTGCAAAGCGATGTAGCCGACCTCCTCGGCGGAGTAGCCGTCCGTGACGCTCACACCCCATGCCGTTCGGCAAAGCTCGCGCGTTTCGGCGTCGAGCGTCTCACCCAGCGTGGCCACGTTTAGCAGGCCCGGAAGCGGTGTCGCGCGCGCGAGCGACAGGCGCGCAAGGGCAGCGGCGACCGTTGGATAGGTGAGAAGGTACTGCGGCTTGCGCTCCTGCAGCCATGCGAATTGCCCCTCGACGTCGAGGCTCATGCCCATCACGTCGGCGGGCCCGGTTGCGACCAGCCGATCCATCGGCGGACCCCAGGTGGGAAACGCGCCCTGCTTGACCCCGTGACGCAGAACGGCGAGCCGGCGCATCGGATCACGCCCATGCCACGCATGATTGCGCACCGTCAGCGCGCTCCAGAGGACGCCCTGGATGTCGGTCTTGAACACGCGCACGGGTGCGCCGGTGGAGCCGGAGGTCCGCGCCTCGTGGATCGGGCCATGGGCGCGCGGCACTGCGCGGCTTCGCATCGCTTCGCCCGCATCCTGGAGCTCGCGCCGGGCCACCAGCGGCAGCCGCGCGAACCGGTCGGCCGAATTAACTTCCGAGTCCGGTTTCGCACCCCATGCCTTCCGGTAGTGCGGCACCGTGTCCCATGCATGGCGGATCAGCACGCGCAGCTGGCCGAGCTGCTTGTCCAGGAGCTCGTCGGGCGACAGCCACTGTGTTCGGTCGAACTGGTGGAGTAAGCTGAGCATCGCCGCGTTGACCGCGCCTGGCAGCGCCGGCCAAGCGAGATCCGCGATCGCGCTCCGCAGCTTCCAGCCGTTCGGAAGCCCGATCCAGCGCCGGCTATCCGGGACGGCGCTCATCGGGGATCGCGCACACGAACTCTTCGAACTTGCCGCCCGGGCCGCGCGGCAGGCTTGGAACCTGGACCACGCTAACCCGAACGCCCGCCGGGAGAAGCTCGGCAAACAGCTCGGAAAGCATCATCCGTTGTCGGGCGGTCAACGGCTGGCTAAGCACCAGTCTCGCCTCCACATGGTCGAAGTGCACCTGCACAAACTGCATGGAACGCGAGGCGACGATGTCCAGGGACTTGCGCTGGTTAAACGACGGCCAATAGCGCTTGCCGTCGGCGGTGACAAGCATGTTCCGCGTCCGTCCTGCGATTCTCTTGAGGGTCGGCAGGCCGCGGCCGCACGGACAGGCTGGCCCGACTTCCGCGTAGTCGCCGATCTCATAACGGATGAGCGGCATGGCGAAGTTGTGGAGGTCCGTGACGACCACGCGGCCGATCTCGCCGGCTGCGCACGGATTGCCGCTGTGGTCGAGAACCTCGACGATCACGTTCTCGGACTGAACATGGTAGAGGCTGCTATCGGGGCACTGCAGCGCGATGTAACCGACCTCCTCTGCGGAGTACATGTCCGCAAGGGGAACATCCCAAGCATCCCGGCACAGCGCCCGGGTTGCCTCGTCCACTGGTTCACCGAGTGTGCCCACTTCTAGCAGCGTCGGCAGACGCGTGCGGCGCTCGATTGATAGGCGCGCAAGCGCGGCTGCCAGCGTAGGATAGGTAAGAATGTAGCCGGGTCGCTTCGCTTCCAGCCACGCCAGTAGGAAATCGACATCGGGTTCCACGCCCATGACATGCGCCGGACCGGTGGCAAACACGCGATCGAGCGGCGTACCCCAGGTCGGATGATCTGCGGCGGCGACGCCTTGCCGGATGACGCAAAGCGGCCGGCCCGGCTCCCGTTTGCGCCAGAGATGATTGCGCGCGGTCATCGCGTGAAGCAGGAGAAACATCGCCTCCGGCTTCACGACGCGCACCGGCGTGCCGGTGGAACCCGAAGTACGGGCTTCGCCCAGGGATCCATGTGAAGGCGGAACGGCGCGACTTTTCAGCTCCCCAAAGCTTTCCTGAAGCTGTGGCTTGGTGAGGAGCGGGAGGCGCGGCAGCATGTCCCGCGCGGCGACTGCAGGGTCGTAGACACCGGCCCACGCACTGCCGTAGTGCGGCACGGTATTCCAGGCATGGCGAAGCACTGTCTCCAGCTGCTTGAATTGCGCGGCTTCCAGTGCTGGGCGCGAATGCCACTGGCTCGCGTCGAGCTGGTGCAGCACGCCCAGGAGGGCTGCGTCTTGGGCCGTGGGGATTGCCGGCCATGTGAAGCCCGGCACCGCGCTTTGCAGGAGCCAGTTCTCGCCGGCACCCGGGACCGGTCGAGACGGCAGCTGAGCCACCATGCTCTCGAACGCCTGCTCCAGGTCACGAACGCGGCCCTCCACGTCGAATAGCGGCGCGCTCTCGCGATTGCGCTCGAGGCGCTCGCGGATATCGCGCAGCCGGCCGGGTTCCGTAGCAAGCTCGATGGCAGTCGTTACGAACGCTTCTTCGTCGGGCGTGACGAGCTCGGGCAGCCCAGCCGCCCGCACCAGGGCCGCGCATACACGCCCGGCCATGGCATTGCCTTGCTGAGTGAGAACCGGAAGTCCGGCGCCCAGGGCATCGCAGGCAGTCGTCATGGCGTTGTGATACGGGGCGTCGAGAAACAAGTCCCCCAGCGACTGCCGCGCGAAATAGCGCTCGCCGTTATGGGACTCGAAGGGAGCGAAGATCAATCTTGACGCGGCGACGCCGTGAAGCTTCGCGCGCTCGCGGAGGTTTTGTTCGGCAGTGGGCGGCTGGGCGAGAAGCCAGAGAACAGAACCGGGCACTGCGGCCAGCACCCGCATCCACAGCGCAAAGGCGGGCGGCGTAATCTTCTGCGCACGGTGGAATGCGCAGAAGACGAAGGCATCTCCCGGAAGCCCGTACTCGTCCCGACGGCAAATCCCGCCTTGCGGCCTCGAGCGGAAATCGTAGATGAAGTGAGTGTGCGGCAGGAAGACAGGCCGTTCCGTCCACTCGTCTGACGACCCTGTGATCGCCTCGTCGACGACGCCATAGTCTACGCGGCCGGATCCAAGCGAGCACGGAAATCCCAGGTAAGACGCCTGCACGCGGGCGGGGCGTTGTGCCGTGATTGCGAATCGTCCGCCGGTCGTGTGTCCGCCCGCATCGACGAGCACGTCGATATCGTCCGCGCGGATGGCCGCGGCGGCCTCGACGTCGGACAGCGTGTGAAGATCCCGGAACGCGTCGGCCGCGCGGCGGATGTTCGCCCGGAGCGCGCTACCATCCTCCGGGGAGAGGGAGTATGCGTAGATCTCGAACCGGCGGCGATCCGCCAGCTCGAACAGCGGGAGCAAAAGCCGCGCATTGAGGTGATCGCGGAAATCCGGCGACAACACGCCCACGCGGATCCGTCCGCGGGAGCGCGGCGGCGCCGGCGGCAGCGGCGGAATCCGCGCCTCGATGTCGCGCGCGATGAGCCGGGCGAGCGCGTGCCGCTCATTGCCATCCAGCGGTGTGTGCAGCGCCATGAAGGCGACCGCGGGCTCCAGCCGCGCCTCCTCCAGCCCGGCGGTGATGCGCAGCTCCTCGACATACTCTTCCCAGCGGCTCCAGTCGCAGCGGCCGGTGGCCATATAAAGGCGCGAGAGGTAGATGTTACGGGGCGACAGGAGCAGCGCCGGATCGACGCCGGGTGCCACACCCTGCACGAACCGCGCGAGCCCGACCGGGTCCGAGCGGCGCGCCTGCGCGAGCTCCGCTTCCGATTCCTGGAACCGGCGCAGGCACGCCAGTGCTATCGCCTTGCGGGCGAGCGCCGCTCCGGCCCGACTGCTGAGCGGCGCGAGGCAATCGAGCACTTCGACGTAGCGTTCGAGAGCGAGCAGCACATCCGCGAGATCGGTGCGCGCGCGGGCATCCGCGGAATGAAGCTGCAGGTATTCGCGGTGGTTGCGCTCGGCTTCGGCCAGCCGCCCCAAGCGCGCGAGGAGCAGCCCGCGGTTGTGCCAGCCGTCCCGATGCGCCGGATGCTTTTGAACGAGCAGGTCGTAGCGCGAAAGCGCCTCGTCAAGCCTGCCTGCGTCTTCCATCCGGAGCGCTTCGTCGAGCCAGCGCCCGGCGTCAGTCAACGGGCACTACCTTGCGAATGCCGCTACGCCGCTCACGTCCTTGCCGGGCTCCATCCAGTCGACGATGCTGTACGCCATTCCTGCCCGCGCCGCGTTGGCGCCCGCGAAGAAGCCCTCCACGCCCGCGTAGCAACCGGAGGTGCAATGGCTTCCTGTATGCGTCACCGTGGGATACATGTAGAACTGGCTGCCGTAAATGTACCCGGGGTTCGTGCCGAGCGCGTATTGGTTGGAGCCGACCACGACATTCGCCCCGGTGAGATTTATCGATCCGGTTGCGTAATTGACGTAAAGCGAACCGGTAAAACTGCCGGTGGTTGCGCTGCCGTCGGAGAAGGTGGGGCGCGTCGCGCCGATGAGGGTGTAGGTGGCATCCCCGGTGGTCGGCATGACCTCCGTCGGCATGCCGACGATATAGTGCAGGCCCTGATTGGGTCCATAGTTCGCCCACAAAAAACAGCCTTCGCCGGACGAACAGAAGTTGACGTCTCCTGTCCATCGGCCCCAAGCCAGGATTCCGTCGGTTCCGAACTCCGCCTGGGTTCCGCCTGGCGCAAGTTCGTACGACCACGAATAACCGTAAAACGTATCGACGTAGCCGTAGCTCGTCAGCTGGCCGCTGGCGTTGAAGGTGACGGTTGCTGGAAGGAGCGAGCCCTCGAAGCCATCATAGGCGTCGGCAATGGCGTAGCCCGTGCCGCTCTGAAACGGAGGAATGAACGGCGTGGTCGGGGTAGGGGTGGAGACGAGCACGGGCTCGCCCTCGGGCGAGCGCTGTTCTCCTTGCACGAACTGCGGTTGCGGCGGTAGCGGGGCGGGGCCGGACTCGGGGGCTTGAGAGGTC
>DATLGR010000433.1:0-6958 GCA_035540415.1 Burkholderiales bacterium
CCGGAGGGCTTGCAAGCGCCATTCCCGCTTGCATTAAGATTCCGCTGATGGAGCAGAAGCTGGATGCCCGCAGCCACGTACGCGCCCTGGGCGCGGCGGCGCGCGAGGCCTCGCGCGCGCTGGCGCGGGCCGAGCGCGCCCTGAAGGACCGCGCCCTCGCCGCCGCGGCGGCGGCGCTGCGCGCCCAGGCGCCGCGCATCCTCGAGGCCAACGCGATCGACGTCGCGGGCGCGGCGCGCGAAGGCCGCGACAGCGCGTTCGTCGATCGCCTGACGCTTTCGCCCGCCGCCATCGAGCAGATGGCCGCCGGCGTCGAGGCGGTGGCGGCGCTGCCCGATCCGGTCGGCAGCGTCACCGACCGGGTGCGCCGCCCGAGCGGCATCGAGGTGGCGCGCATGCGGGTCCCGCTCGGCGTCATCGGCATCATCTACGAGTCGCGCCCCAACGTGACCGCGGACGCCGCGGCGCTGTGCCTGAAATCGGGCAACGCGTGCATCCTGCGCGGAGGGTCCGAAGCGCTCGAGTCCAACCGCGCCATCGCCGCGTGCCTGCGCGCCGCGCTGCGGGCGGCGGCCCTGCCCGAGGCGGCCATTCAGCTCGTCGACACCGCCGACCGCGAGGCGGTGGGCGCGCTCATCACCATGACCGAGTACGTCGACATCATCGTGCCGCGCGGCGGCAAGTCGCTCATCGAGCGCCTCGCGCGCGAGTCGCGCATTCCGATGATCAAGCACCTCGACGGCGTGTGCCACGTGTACATCGACGACGCCGCGGACGCCGACATGGCGGTGCGCATCGCGGACAACGCCAAGACCCAGCGCTACGGCACCTGCAACACCATGGAGACGCTGCTCGTCGCCGAGGCCATCGCGCCGCGCGTGCTGCCGCGCATCGGCGAGATCTTCGCGGCCAAGGGCGTGGAGATGCGCGCCGACCGCGCCGCCCTGCGGTTCCTGCCCTCCGGCCGGGAAGCCTCCGAGGCCGACTACGCCACGGAGTGGCTCGCGCCCGTGTGCTCGAT
This sequence comes from Burkholderiales bacterium, assembly GCA_035540415.1. Lineage (GTDB taxonomy): Bacteria > Pseudomonadota > Gammaproteobacteria > Burkholderiales > SG8-39 > SCGC-AG-212-J23. Next base: position 1,022 of record DATLGR010000433.1, read on the forward strand.
CCGCACGGTGAAGGGCCTCGACGAGGCCATGGCGCACATCGCCAGGTACGGCTCGCAGCACACCGACGCCATCGTGACCGGGGACCGCGCGCGCGCCGAGCGCTTTCTGCGCGAGGTGGACTCCGCCTCGGTGATGTGGAACGCCTCGACGCGCTTCGCCGACGGGTTCGAGTACGGCCTGGGCGCCGAGATCGGCATCTCGACCGACAAGCTGCATGCGCGCGGCCCGGTCGGCCTGGAAGGACTCACCACGCAGAAGTTCGTCGTGCTCGGCCATGGCGAGGTTCGAAGCTGACGCGGCAGCAGCGCCCGCGGCGCATCCTGCCCGTCATCGTCGCCTCGCAGTTCGCCGGCACCTCGGTCTGGTTCGCGGCGAACGCCGTGCTGGACGACCTGCAGCGACAATGGGCCCTCCCGGAGGGCGCGCTCGGCTACGTCACCTCGTCGGTCCAGCTGGGCTTCATCGCCGGCACCCTGGGCTTCGCGTTCTTCACGGTGTCGGACCGGCTCTCGCCGCGGCTCGTCTTTTTCTGCTGCTCGATCCTCGGCGCGCTCGCCAACGCGGCGGCCATCGTCGCCGAAAGCTATGCCGTTCTGCTGGCGCTGCGCTTCGCCACCGGGTTCTTCCTCGCCGGCGTCTATCCGGTCGGCATGAGGATCGCGGCCGGCTGGTGCCGCGACGGGCTGGGCGCTGCGCTCGGCTTTCTCGTCGGCGCCCTGGTCCTCGGCACGGCGTTTCCGCATTTGCTCAAGGGGCTGGGCTACGCGTTGCCCTGGGACGGCGTCATGCTGGCGGTGTCGTGCCTCGCCGCGCTGGGCGGGCTTGCCATGCTGGCGCTCGTGCCCGACGCCGCGCCGGCGGCCCGGGCGCCGCGCTTCGATCCCCGCGCCCTCGCCACGATCTTCCGCGTGCGGGCGTTTCGTGCCTCGGCATTCGGGTACTTCGGCCACATGTGGGAGCTCTACGCCTTCTGGGCATTCGTACCCATGATCCTCGCGGCGCAGGCGCCGGACCGGGGGCTCAACGTCTCGCTGTGGAGCTTCGCGGTGATCGCCGCCGGCACGCTGGGCTGCGCCGCCGGCGGGCTGACTTCCCTGCGGGTGGGCAGCGCGCGGGTTGCCTTTGCGCAGCTGGGCGCCTCGGGACTGTGCTGCGCCGTGTCGCCGCTGCTTTTCTTCGCACCCACGCCGCTCTTCCTCGCGTTCCTGCTATTCTGGGGCGTCGTGGTGGTGGGCGATTCTCCACAGTTCTCGGCGCTCAACGCGCAAAGCGCTCCGCGAGAGCTCGTCGGCTCCGCCCTGACGATCGCCAACTGCATCGGGTTCGCGATCACCATCGCGAGCATCCAGCTGCTGAACGCGGCTTCGAGCGTCATCGGGCCGCAGTGGCTGTACCTGATCCTCCTGCCGGGCCCCCTCTTCGGACTGTTCGCCCTCCTGCCGCTCATGGGCCGCACGCGCCGGGATCCCGCCGTCTGATGGCGTCGGCGCGGCTCGGCATTCTGGGGGGCACGTTCGATCCGGTGCACAACGCGCACCTCGCGATGGCGCGCGCCGCGCTGCGCGCGCTGGCGCTCGACCGGGTCCTGTTCCTGCCCACCGGAACGACCCGCTACCGCCCGCCCGCGGTCGCCTCGGGCGAGCATCGCCTCGCCATGCTGCGCCTCGCGCTGGACGACGCGCGCTTCGGCATCGACGCGCGCGAGCTTGCGCCGCAGGCGAGCGGCTACACCGTCGACACGCTGCGCGCCCTTCGCGCCGAGCAGCCGGGCGGCGAGCTCGTCCTGCTCATGGGCGCCGACCAGTACGCGAAGCTCGACACCTGGCACCGCCCCGAAGAAGTGAAGCGCCTCGCGCGCATCGCCGTGTTCGCGCGGCCCGGCGTCGATTTCGACCACCCACTGCAACAGGAGGATGTGAAGCTCGTGCCCATGCAACCCCTCGCCGTTTCGGCGACCGAGGTTCGCCGCCGCGCCGCGGCCGGCGAAGCGCTCGACTCGCTCGTGCCGCCTGCGGTGGCCGACTACATCGCGCGCCACCGCCTGTACTCATGATGGATCTCCGCGCGAAGCAGCGCCTCGTGCTCGAGGCGCTGGAGGACGTCAAGGGCCGCGACATCATCATCTACAACACCGCGCGCATGCCGTCGATGTTCGAGCGCGTGGTGATCGCGAGCGGCGACTCCACCCGCCAGGTGAAGGCGCTCGCCGATCGCGTGCAGGAGCGCATCGTCGAGAAGGGCTCGCGCGTCTACGGCGTCGAGGGGGAGTCGGGCGGCGAATGGGTGCTGGTCGATCTCGGCGACGTCGTGGTGCACATCATGCATCCCACGGTGCGGGCGTTCTACAACCTCGAGGAGGTCTGGGGCGGCCGGCCCGTGCGCCTGCGCCGGGCGGCGAAGGACGCGAAAAAGAGCCCCCGGAAGAAGGCGGGCGCGAAAAAGCGTGCCCCGGCTCAGCGTCCTCGCCGTCGCCGCTAGGCTGCCGGCCTGGGCCGAGCAGGCCTGCGCCGAATACGCGCGGCGCATGCCCAAGGGCTACGAGGTGGCGCGCATCGCGGTGAAGAGCGGCGCGCGGCTGCGCGCGGCGCTGCCGCGCGGCGCGCGCCTGGTCGTGCTCGACGAGCGCGGCGAGGACTACAGCACGCGCCGCTTCGCCCGGCTGCTCGGCGCCGAAACCGCCTTCGTCATCGGCGGCGCCGAAGGGCTCGATGCGGCAATCAAGCAAGACGCCGCGCTGCTGCTGCGGCTTTCCTCGCTCACGCTTCCGCACGCGCTCGCCCAGGTCGTGCTGCTCGAGCAGCTCTACCGCGCCGCGTCGATTCTGACCGGGCACCCGTACCACCGGGAATAGTACACTCGAGCTCGCATGGCCATCCCCGTCGAGCGCGGCCTCTACCTCGCCTCGCGCAGTCCGCGGCGCCGCGAGCTGCTCGCGCAGATCGGCGTGCGCTACCACCTGCTGCTGTTTCGCGCGCGGCCCGACTCCCCGCCCGACGTCGACGAAAGCGTGCTCCCCGGCGAAGCCCCCGACGCCTACGCCGAGCGCGTGGCGCGCGCCAAGGCCGAGGCCGGGCTGCGACTGCTGCGGTTGCGCAACCTGCCGCTCGCGCCGGTGCTCGCGGCCGATACGGTCGTGGCGCTCGACGGACGCATCCTCGGCAAGCCGGCCAACCGCCAGGAGGCCGCCGAGATCCTGGGCCTGCTGTCGGGCCGACAGCACGAAGTGCTCACCGCGGTGGCCCTGATGCGCGATGACGAGCTGCATTCGGCGCTGTCGCGCTCGGAGGTGCGGTTCAAGCCGCTCTTGCCCGAGGAGATCGCGCAGTACGTCGCCACCGGCGAGGGCGACGACAAGGCCGGCGCCTACGCCATCCAGGGCCGCGCCGCGCGCTTCATCGTCGAGCTGCGCGGCAGCTATTCCGGCGTGATGGGGCTGCCGCTGTACGAGACCGGTCAGCTGCTGGAGCGGCTGCGTGACCGAAGAAGTCCTCATTAACGTCACGCCCCAGGAAACCCGGGTCGCGGTCGCCGGCTCCGGCGTCGTGCACGAGCTGCTCATCGAGCGCTCCGCGAGCCGCGGGCTGGTGGGCAACATCTACATGGGCCGCGTGGCGCGCGTGCTGCCCGGCATGCAGTCGGCCTTCGTCGAGATCGGACTGGAGCGCGCCGCCTTCCTGCACGTGGCCGACATCTGGCAGCACCGCAAGGCCAACGGCGAGGCCGCGCGCGCGATCGAGAAGATCCTCGCCGAGGGCGAGCCGCTGCTCGTGCAGGTGGCGAAGGATCCGATCGGCTCCAAGGGCGCGCGCCTTTCCACCCAGATCTCGATCGCCGGGCGGCTGCTGGTGTATCTGCCGCACGACCCGCACATCGGGATCTCGCAACGCATCGAGGACGAGGAGGGCCGTCAGCTGCTGCGCGACCGCGTGCGCGAGCTGCTGCCGGCCGACGAGAAAGGCGGCTTCATCGTGCGCACCCAGGCCGAGTCGGCGGCCGAGGCGGAGCTGCGCGCCGACATCGACTACCTGCGCACCCTGTGGCAGGCGATCCGCGGGCGCTCGCTCGGCGCCCAGCCGCCGCAGTGCCTGTACCAGGACCTCTCGCTGGCGCAGCGCGTGCTGCGCGACATGGTGGGCGCCGGCACCGCGCGCGTGGTGGTCGATTCGCGGGAGAACTTCCAGAAGCTCGCCGCCTTCGCCGAGAAGTACATGCCTCAGGTGCGCGGCAGGCTGGAGCACTACACCGGCGAGCGGCCGCTGTTCGACCTCTACAACGTCGAGACCGAGATCGAGAAGGCGCTGTCGCGGCGCGTGGACCTCAAGTCGGGCGGCTACCTCATCATCGACCAGACCGAGGCCATGACCACCATCGACGTGAACACCGGCGGCTTCGTCGGCAGCCGCAACTTCGACGACACGGTGTTCAAGACGAACCTCGAAGCCGCGCAGGCGATCGCCCGCCAGCTGCGGCTGCGCAACCTCGGCGGCATCATCATCATCGACTTCATCGACATGGAAAGCGCCGAGCACCGCGCGCAGGTGCTGGAGGAGTTCAAGCGCGCCCTCGCGCGCGACCGCACGCGCATGACGGTGAACGGCTTCACGGGCCTGGGCCTGGTGGAGATGACGCGCAAGCGCACGCGCGAGTCCCTCGCGCACGTGCTGTGCGAGCCCTGCCCCACCTGCGCCGGCCGCGGCGCGGTAAAGACCGTCCATACCGTCTGCTACGACATCCTGCGCGAGCTCCTGCGGGAGGCCCGCGCCTTCAACGCGCGCGAGTACCGCATTATTGCGTCGCAGCGTGTGATTGATCTTTTCCACGAGGAGGAGTCGGCCTCCATTGCCATGCTGTCCGATTTCATCGGCAAGCCGATCTCCATGCAGGTCGAAGCGAGCTACGGCCAGGAGCAGTTCGACATCGTGCTCATGTGACGCCTTCCCCTTGACCGCGGTCAAGGAATAGTCGCGCCGGTCGGAACGTTAATACGCTCGTCCCAACCCGAGGAGGCAGTCTGATGCAGAGCACCATGCTTGGCTTGATCGGCGGTGGTCTCGCCCTGCTCGCCGGATGCGCGAGCGCGCCGCACAACGAACCGAACCCCAAGGAAATGACGTTCTTCGTGACCAGCGTCAACCCCGGCCGGGGCGGCGATCTTGGCGGGTTGGAGGGGGCGGACCGCCATTGCGCCGCGCTCGCCAAGGCCGCAGGCGGACCGGATCGCCCTTGGCGCGCCTATTTGAGCACGCAGGGTGCGTCGCTCACCGATCCGGGCTTTGTAAATGCCCGCGACCGCATCGGGTCCGGACCATGGCGTAACGCGATGGGAGTGGTAATCGCGAAGAATGTCGAAGACCTGCACTCGCCGAATAACAACCTCAACAAGCAAACGGCCCTGGATGAGCGCGGTCGGATGGTCAACGGGCGCACCGAAAAGCCCAACAAGCATGACATCCTCACCGGGTCACGGCCCGACGGCACTGCGTATCCGGGCCGCCCTTTTCCGGACATGACCTGCAGCAGCTGGACCAACGGCGGCAGCGATGGGGCCGCCATGACGGGCCACCATGATCGCGCGGGACCCATCCAAGCCTCGTGGGCAGTCTCCTGGAATTCTGCGCATCCAACGCTTGGCTGCAGCATGGAGCGCATCCGTCCGACGGGCGGCGACGGCCTGTTTTACTGCTTCGCGGCAAAATAATCCGAACCCTTTCGAGGAGGCAGGCAATGCGAAGAATTTTGGCGTTTTGTGTGATGACCCTCACCTGCCTGGCGGCATCCGCCGCCGTGCGCGAAGAGCCGGTGACGTACAAGGACGGCGACACCACGATGCGCGGCTTCGTCGTGTACGACGACGCGCAAAAAGGCCGCCGGCCGGGAATCCTCGTGGTGCATGAATGGTGGGGCATCACAGAGCACACGCGCGATGCCGCGCGCGA
>DATLGR010000434.1:0-4231 GCA_035540415.1 Burkholderiales bacterium
CGCGGATGCCGGCGGCGGCAAGAACGCCTCGCTCGGCGAGATGATCGGCCGGCTCGCCGCCGCCGGCATCCGCGTGCCGGGCGGCTTCGCCACCACCGCGCAGGCCTACCGCGCCTTCCTCGCGCACAACCGGCTCGAGGAACGCATCCGCTCGAAGCTCGACGAGCTCGCGGCCGACGCGCACAACCTCGCCCCGGTCGGCAAGGCCGTGCGCGAGATGATCCTCGACGGCGAGTTTCCCGACGCGCTCGCGCAGGCGATCGCGCATGCCTACCGCCGCCTCGGTGCGCGGGCCGCGGTCGCGGTGCGCTCGAGCGCCACCGCCGAGGACCTGCCCGAGGCGAGCTTCGCCGGGCAGCTCGAGAGCTTCCTCAACGTGCAGGGCGAGGACGCGGTGCTCGACGCGTGCCGGCGCTGCTACGCCTCGCTCTTCACCGATCGCGCGATCGTCTACCGCCGCAACCACGGCTTCGAGCACATGAAGGTGGCGCTCTCGGTCGGCGTGCAGCGCATGGTGCGCGCCGAGCGCGCCGGTGCCGGGGTGATGTTCACCCTCGACACCGAGAGCGGCTTTCCGCGCACCGTGCTGCTCAATGCCGCCTGGGGCCTGGGCGAGGCCGTGGTGCAGGGCATGGTGGAGCCCGACGAGTACCACGTCTTCAAGCCGCTGCTCGAGGACCCGTCGACACGGCCGATCGTCGGCAAGAGCCTCGGCGCCAAGACGCGCAAGATGACGCGCCGCGGCCTCGTCGACACCACGCGCGCCGAGCGCGCCGCCTTCGTGCTCGCCGACGACGAGGTGCTCGAGCTCGCCCGCTGGGCCTGCGCGATCGAGCGGCATTACGGCCAGCCGATGGACATCGAGTGGGCGAAGGACGCGCCCACCGGCGCGCTCTACGTCGTGCAGGCGCGCCCGGAGACGGTGCAGGCGCGCCGCAGCGCCGGCCGGCTGCGGACCTTCCGCATCGGCAAGGCCGGGCGCGAGCTCGTGCGCGGGCTCGCGATCGGCGAGTCCATCGCCGCGGGCAGGGTGTGCCGGCTGCAGGGTCCGGAGGAGATCGGGCGCTTTCCCGAGGGCGCGGTGCTCGTCACCGGCAACACCGATCCCGACTGGGTGCCGATCATGAAGAAGGCCGCCGCCATCGTCACCGAGCACGGCGGGCGCACGAGCCACGCGGCGATCGTGAGCCGCGAGCTCGGCGTGACGGCGGTGGTCGGCGCGAAGGACGCGCGCCGCGTGCTCGCCGAAGGGCAGGAGGTCACCGTCTCGTGCGCAGAGGGCGAGGAAGGCCGCGTCTACGAAGGGCGCGCCGAGTTCGCCGCCGAGGACATCGACCTGGACGCGATCCCCGCCACGCGCACGCAGGTGATGATCAACCAGGCCGAGCCGGCCTCCGCCTTCCAGTGGTGGCGCCTGCCCGCCGACGGGGTGGGCCTCGCGCGCATGGAGTTCATCGTCGGCACCCTGATCCGCGTGCACCCGATGGCGCTCGTGCATTTCGATGCCCTCGAGGACCGCAAGGCGAAGAAGGAGATCGAGCGCCTGGCGCGCGGCTACGCCGACAAGACCGAGTACTTCGTCGACACGCTCGCGCGCGGGCTCGCGCGCATCGCGGCTGCGCACTACCCGAAGCCGGTGATCGTGCGCACGAGCGACTTCAAGACGAACGAGTACGCGCGCCTGGTGGGCGGCGCCGCCTTCGAGCCGAAGGAGGAGAACCCGATGCTCGGCTGGCGCGGGGCGAGCCGCTACTACAGCGAGGGCTACCGCGAGGGCTTCGGCCTCGAATGCCGCGCCCTCGCCCGCGCGCGCGAGACGCTCGGCTTTCGCAACATCGTGGTGATGATCCCGTTCTGCCGCACGCCCGAGGAGGCCGACCGGGTGCTCGCGGAAATGGCGCGCCACAACCTGAAGCGCGGCGCCGCGGGGCTGCAGGTGTACGTGATGTGCGAGATCCCCGCCAACGTGGTGCTCGCCGCCGAGCTTGCCGAGCGCTTCGACGGCTTCTCCATCGGCTCGAACGACCTGACGCAGCTCGTGCTCGGCGTGGATCGCGACAGCGAGACGCTGAGCGCGCTGTTCGACGAGCGCCACCCGGCGGTCACCCGGACCATCGCCGCGCTGCTCGCCCAGGCGAAGGACAGCGGCACCCACACCGGCATCTGCGGCCAGGCGCCGAGCACCCATCCCGAGTTCGCCGCCTTCCTCGTCGCGCACGGCATCGACTCGATCTCGGTCACCCCCGACAGCTTCGTCGCGGTGAAGCGCGCGGTGGCACGCGCCGAGGGCGCCTCGTGATGCAGAAGCGCGCTACTCGGTCCCTTCGTCGTCGCCGGCGGCCGCAAGAACTTCCTGAACGCCATGCACCAGGGCAAGCGCCTCGTCGATCACCTCGTCGAGCGGCGCCCCCCGGTCTGCCGCATCGCGCAGCAGCTCCTCGAGGCGGTCGAGATCATGTCGTGCGCCGGCAACGTAATCCGCTACAGTCATGGCAGCCCGGCGCGCAATATTCGCGCCTAATTCCAGGATCCACCGCCCCGCGAACCTGAAGGGCGTGCTGATCCCGGTGCGGGGAAGCGCGCGGTGACGCGCGCGGCGACGGTGCCTTTCAGCGTGACGGCAGGTCGGCGTCGCCGGACCAGTTGTAGGCGCGCACCACGCCGCGCTCGTCGAACTTGACCTGCAGCACGTCGAGGCGCGCCTCCGCCATCGCGGGCAGGCGCCCGGTGCCGTGGTAGTAGGTCCACTGCTCGTGGCGCTCGCCGCTCGATTCGACGGACACGCCGCGGCCTGCCGGCGCGCCGAGCCACTGGCGCACGTCGGCCTGCGTCGAGACGCCGCGCTGCACGCGCGCCTCGAAGGCCTTGAGGTCGAACGGCTGCCCGACGTGCACGCTGGCGCAGCCGGCGACAAGCAGGGTGGCGGCCATCGCAGATCGCTTGATGTTCATGGTCTCCCTCCGGACGAGCCCCAGCATAGGACCGCGCCGCGCCGGGAGGTTGACGCAGGTCAAGCGAGAGCGGCAGGCACGAGGATCGCCGCCGGCACCGGCAGTGAGTATAGTGGCGACTGTTTCATGGACGAGGAGAAGGCCATGCGCAAAGTGAGGGTCGCGCCCAAGGGAATGGGCATCAATGATTTCGTCGCCGAGCAGGAAGGGTTTTTCGCCGCCGAGGGCATCGAGGTTGAGTGGGACATCAATACGTTCCGCGGCACGCAATCGAGCTGGAAAGGGTCTAGCTACCTGCAGCGCCCGCAGGACAAGCCGTTCACCGAGGCCAGGGATACGAGCCTCATCCAGTGTGCATGCCTGTGGGGAACCATTTCCAACGCCGGCGCCGGCATGGGCCGCTTCGTGGGCGACTGCTACGGGGTGTCGCCCTGGGGCATCTTCGTGCGGCCGGATTCCCGGATCCGCCGCCCCGAGGACCTGAAGGACGTGCCGATCTCGGTGGGCCTGCGCGCCGGCAGCCATTTCAACGTGCCGTTCCGGCTGGAAAAGTACCTGCCGCTCGAGCGCATCAAGACGGTCAACACCGGCGGCTTCGGCGCGCGCCTGAAGGCGCTGCTCGACGGCGAGGTCGAGGCGGCGAGCCTGCTGCCGCCGCAGATCGACATGGCGAGGCAGCTCGGCTTGCGCCCGGTGATCGAGGACGAGTTCAAGACGCTGTGGTGGGTGCCGGAGACGGCGCCGCAGGAAGACGTGCGCGCTTATCTGCGCGGCCTCGACCGCGCCGAGAAGGCGTTGCAGTCCGACCTCGGGAGATACCTTCCGCTCTGGGAGAAGTGCATCCCGCCCGAGTTCAAGGACGGCTACTCGTGGGATTACAGCCGGTTCACGCGCGGCGAGCGCTTCGTCTACCAGCCCCTGCCCCGCGCGGAGTTCGACCAGACGCTCGAGCAGGTCAGGCGCTGGAAGCTCGATGACTACCTGAAGGAAACCACCTTCGACAAGCTGGTCTACAGGGCGCCGGCCGCGGTCTAGGGGACCGGGCGCGGATCACACGCTGCGCGCCAGGCGCAGCTCGGCGATCGCGGCGAGGAGCCGCGCGGGATCGAACGGCTTGGCTTCGTAGGCGTCGAAGCCGGACTCGAAGGCGAGCGCGCGGTCCTGCGGGCGCGCGCAGGCGGTGAGCGCCACGGCGACGAGCTCGGGATGCGCGGCTTTGGCGCGGCGCACGAGCTCATAGCCGTCGATCTCCGGCATGGCGATGTCGGCCACCATCACGT
>DATLGR010000435.1:0-5045 GCA_035540415.1 Burkholderiales bacterium
CAGGTGGCGATGGGCGCGCTGATCGACCGCTTCGAGATGCGCCGGCTGATGATCGGCGTCGCCGCGGTGCAGATTCCGCTGCTCGCCCTGGCGGCCACGCTCGAGGGCTGGGCCATGCTTGCCGCGGCGCTCGCCATGATGCTCGCGATCTTCGGGCAGATCCCGATCAACGACGCGATCGTCGGGCGCTACTGCGCCGACGAATACCGCAGCCGCGTCTACGCCGTGCGCTACGTCATCACCTTCTGCGTCGCGGCCACGGCGGTGCCGCTCATCGCCGTGCTGCACGCGACGCCGGGCGGCTTCCGCAATGTCTTCGCGGTGCTCGCGGCGCTCGCCGTGGGCATCTTTACCGCGTCGCTGTTCTTCCCCTCGCGCCGGCCCATCGGCCAGGCGGCGGCGGCGTAGGCGGGGCCGTGCAGGGCGCCATGCAGGCCTGGACCGTGGACCGCGTGCTCGAGCTGCTCGAGCTGCCGTTCAACGATCTGCTGTTCCGCGCGCACCAGGTGCACCGCGAGAACTTCGACCCGAACCGCGTGCAGCTCTCGACGCTGCTGTCGGTCAAGACCGGCGGCTGCCCGGAGGACTGCCAGTACTGCCCCCAATCGCGTCGCTACCGCACGGGCGTGGAGGACGAGCCGCTCGCCACGCTCGAGGAGGTGCTCGCCGCGGCGCGCGCCGCCCGTGCCAGCGGCGCCACGCGCTTCTGCATGGGCGCGGCCTGGCGCGGCCCCAAAGAGCGCGACCTGGCGCAGGTGCTGCCGCTCGTCGCCGCGGTGAAGGCGCTCGGCCTGGAAACCTGCGCCACCCTCGGCATGCTGAAGGAAGGCCAGGCCGAGCAGCTGCGCGAGGCGGGCCTGGACTACTACAACCACAACCTCGACACCGCCCCGGAGTTCTACGGGCGCATCGTCTCGACGCGCGAGTACCGCGACCGCCTGGAGACGCTCGAACGCGTGCGCGGCGCCGGGCTTCGCGTCTGCTGCGGCGGCATCGTCGGCATGGGGGAGAGCCGCCGGCAGCGCGCGGCGCTGATCGCGCAGCTCGCGGCGCTCGACCCCGCGCCCGAGTCGGTCCCCATCAACAACCTCGTCCAGGTCCAGGGCACGCCCCTGCACGGCGCCGAGCCGCTCGATCCGCTGGAGTTCGTGCGCACCATCGCGGCCGCGCGCATCGCCATGCCCAAGAGCCACGTGCGCCTGTCCGCCGGCCGGCAGGAGCTCGGCGAGGCGGTGCAGGCGCTGTGCTACTTCGCCGGCGCCAACTCGATCTTCTACGGCGAGAAGCTGCTGACGACGGGCAATCCCGCCGTTATGGAAGATCGTCGTTTGCTGGAGCGGCTGGGGATCGCACCCGCCTGACTCAGGCGAGGGCGGTCGGCTGCGGCGCGGTGCGCACCAGCCGGTGCCGGCCGCTGAAGGCGAGGTAGTGGCGACCGCTCGCGCGGCCGAGCATGGTGATGCCGACCTTCTGCGCGATGGCATGACCCATCTGGGTGAGCCCCGAGCGCGACACCAGCACGGGGATGCGCATCTGCGCGCACTTGATGACCATCTCGGAGGTGAGCCGCCCGGTTGTGTAGAACACCTTGTCGGAGCCGTCGAGGCCCTCGAGCCACATGAAGCCGGCGATGGCGTCGACGGCGTTGTGGCGCCCGACGTCCTCCACGAACATCAGGATGTCGCCGCCGGTGGTGGCGAGGGCGCAGCCGTGCACCGCGCCCGCCTGCTTGTAGATGGTCTCGTGCCGGCGCACCTTGTCCAGCAGCACGAAGAGATCGGCGTCGGCGAGCCGTACGTCGTCGCGCAGCTCGATCTCGTCGATCTCCTCCATCAGGTCGCCAAAGACCGTGCCCTGGCCGCAGCCCGTGGTCACCGTCTTCTTCGCGAGCGCCTTGGGGCGCCTGCGCCGCCGCGTGGTGACGGCGACTGCCTCGATGTCCCAGTCAACCTGCACCGCCGTGATTTCGTCGATGGAGGGCACGAGCCGCTGGTTGCGCAGGTACCCGATGGCGAGCGCCTCGGGAGCGTGGCCGAGCGTCATGAGGGTGACGATCTCGCGCCTGTCGAGGTACAGCGTGAGGGGATGCTCTCCGGCCACCGCCGTGGGCACCATCTCGCCGCGCTCGTTGTAGGCCTCGACTTCGAAGGTCGCCGGCTTGGCGGCGTTCGTCAGGAGCGGCTTAGCCGCCAATGTAGGACATCTCCACCTTCGGCGCGCGCACCGTCTCCGCGGTGCGCAGCTCGGAATAGCGGTCCTCGCGCGCCTGCCACACGGCGGCGATCTCGTTGCGCAGGACCTCGTCGGAGGCGCCGCCGCGCAGCAGCGCCTTGAGGTCGTGCCCCGACTCGGCGAAAAGGCAGGTATAGAGCGAGCCTTCGGTCGAGAGCCGCATCCGGTTGCAGCTCGAGCAGAACGCCTGCGTCACCGACGAGATGACGCCGATCTCGCCGCCGCCGTCGCGATAGCGCCAGCGCTCGGCGACTTCGCCCGGATAGCTCGCGTCCACCGGCTCGAGCGGCCAGCGCGCCGAGAGGCGCCGCACCACCTCGGCCGAGGGCACCACGTCGTCCATGCGCCAGCCGTTGGTGCTGCCGACGTCCATGTACTCGATGAAGCGCACGATGTGTCCCGTTCCGCGCCAGCGCTCGGCCATGGCGAGGATGTGCTGGTCGTTGGTGCCGCGCTTCACCACCATGTTGATCTTGACCGGCGCGAGGCCTTCGGCGGCCGCGGTCTCGATGCCGGCGATCACCTTGGCGACGGGAAAATCGGCGTCGTTCATCGCCTGGAAGGTGGCCTCGTCCAGCGAGTCCAGGCTCACGGTCACGCGGTGCAGGCCCGCCTGCTTGAGCGCGCGCGCCTGGCGCGCGAGGAGGGAGCCGTTGGTGGTGAGGGTGATCTCCACGTCGAGCTCGGCGAGCAGGGCGACCAGGCGCTCGAGCTGCCGCCTCACCAGCGGCTCGCCGCCGGTGAGGCGGATCTTGCGCACCCCCAGCCCGACGAAGATCCGCGCCAGGCGCGCGATTTCCTCGAAGCTCAGGATGGCGCGGTGCGGCAGGAACTCGTGATCGGGACCGAACACCTCGCGCGGCATGCAGTACACGCAGCGGAAGTTGCACCGGTCCGTGACGGAGATGCGCAGATCGCGCATGGGCCGGCCGCGCGCGTCCGCCAGGCGTCCGCCGCGAAAGGCGGGGGCTGGGGTGCGGCTCGCGACGATCGGAATGACCTTGGACGGCATGGGTGCTTGGCCGTTCAAGGATAGCAGACCGCCCTAGCGTCCCTTCGTCTGCGGGTGCTCGAAATCCTGGCGCTGCGCGGGCGGTTTCGTGTCCACCTGGCCCTGCACGGGCTGCGTGCTTTCCTTCATCTCCTCGGCGGTCTGCGGCGGGCCGAGGTTGGCCGGGGTATGGGGCGACTTTTCCGTCAGCGGATGGCCGGTGGGACCGGCCTCGGCGGTGGGTTTGGGGGCGTCGGGCGGCGGTTTCGCGAACGGCTCGGGCTCGCGGCCGCAGGCCGCGACGAGCGCCGCGGCGAACATCAGAGCCAGGATACGCATGCGGTGTCTCCGTCCAAGTGATCTCGCCCGCCGGTGCAAAGCGCATGCCGCCCCTTCCGGATGGCTTACACTGCGTTCCGATGGACAAACCCAGCACTTCCGTCGGCGTCGTCATGCAGCGCCGCGCGGTCGAGAACCGCTGGATCGATTGCGTCTGGGAGCCTTGGGCCGTGCTGCCCGGCGCCGCGCCCGGCGAGCCGCGCCGGCTGGTCGCGGACGGAGACCTCGAGCAGTGGCTCCACCCGGGCTTCGCGCTCACGCTGCACAAGGACGAGGCCGAAGGCTATTACCTCAATGTCTCGGGGCCGCGGCCGAGCGTGTTCGTGCTGTGGCGCCTGGAAGGCGCCCGCGCCCTGCCGCTCGAGGTGACCGTGAGCACCGAGGAAGCGGGGCGCTGGCTCGATGGCGGCCATTCGGTCGACCGCGTGGCGATGCCGCCCGAGCTTTTCGCCTGGGTGGGCGAATGGGTCGAGGCGAACTATCGTCCGCAGCCCAGGAAGCGCATCAAGCCGCGCTCGTTCCAGCATCCCAAGGACCGGGTCTAGCCATGGCGCACGACCCGGATAAGGTGCACGACCAGGAGAAATTCCTCTCGCGCTGGTCGCGGCTCAAGCAGGAAAGCAGGCTTCCGCAGAAGCGCGAGGACAAGGCCGAGGAGCCGCTGCCGCGCCTGCCCGGCGTTGAGGAGCTCACGCCCGAGTCGGACTTCTCCGGCTTCATGCATCCGAAAGTGCAGGACGCGCTGCGCCGCGTGGCGCTGAAGAAGCTCTTTGCCGATCCGCGCTTCAACGTGCCCGATCCGTTCGAGGCGTATTCGGGCGACTGGACCGGCGGCGAGCCCATCCCGCAGGACATGCTGAAGACGCTGGCCCAGGCCCGCAATCACCTCTTCCCTGAGGAAGAAAAGAAAGCGGAAGAACCGAAGGCGGAGAAGGTCGAGGCGCTCGCGACGAGAACGCCGCAGCAGCCGCAGGACGAAGATGAGCCTCGACGGCAAGACGCTTAAGGTCTGCAGCTGCAACCGCACGGTGGCGCTGGACGCCAAGGCGCTCGGCGCGGCGCTGGGCGCCGGCGAGCCGCTCAGCGTGCATCACCAGCTGTGCCGGCGCGACAGCGCCGCGTTCCAGGCCGCCGCCGGCAGCGGCGACGATCTCATCGTCGCCTGCACGCAGGAGGCGGCGCTGTTTCGCGAGCTGGCGCCGCAGTCGCCCGTACGCTTCGTGAATGTGCGCGAGCAGGCCGGCTGGTCCGCCGAAGGCGCCAAGGCCACACCGAAGATTGCCGCGCTGATCGCCATGGCGGCGGCGCCGGACCCCGAGCCGGCACCCGCCGTGGAGCTCAAATCGTCGGGCCAGCTGCTCATCGTCGGGCCGGCGGCCGCGGCGCTCGACTGGGCCGAGCGCCTGTGCGGCGCGCTGGACGTGAGCGTGCTTGCGACCGGGCCGGGCGAGCTGCCGCTCGAGCGCAACTACCCGGTTTGGTC
>DATLGR010000436.1:0-1670 GCA_035540415.1 Burkholderiales bacterium
ATCAAGCAGCGGGGCGGCAGGCTGCCGCCGATCGGCCTTGCCGCCGGATCGATGACGTTCTCCACGGTGATGATGGCGCCGCTGTGGGTCCCGGCGCCCGCGCCGCCCGCCTGGACGCTCGAGGCCGGCGCCGCCCTCGTGGCGCTCGGGGCCCTCTGCAGCGGCCTCGCCTACCTCGCCTTCTTCACCCTCGTGCGCGATATCGGCCCCGCGCGCACGCTGTCGACGGGGCTGATGGTGCCGGGACTGGGCGTCCTGTGGGGCTGGCTTTTCCTCGGCGAGACGGTCACCGCGCCGATGATCGCCGGCGTGCTCCTGGTGCTCCTCGCCCTGGCGCTCGTGATGCGCCGCTGATCAATTCGGGGTCAGCCTTCCACCGGAAGGACGCGGATGACGTATTCGTGAGAGAGCTTGCGCTCGAGCACCGGGTCCTCGAGCTCCATGCGAAAGCGCGCCGCGGGGCGGATGCCGCCCTTGGCGGCGAGCGTGCCGCCGAACATGGCGCTGCCCGGCTGCAGAGGATGGCGCCCCATGAGGTCCTCGGGCGTGCGCATCGCGGACACCGGGCCCTCCTGGTAGAGCTCGCCGTCGGCCCACGAGCGCAGAACGAGCCGCTCCCAGTGCGGCCGCACCTCGTCGTAGGCCCAGGATTCGCGCGACACGGGCTTGGCGCAGAGCTGCTTGGAGAGCGTGACGCCGATGGTCTCGGCCTTGCGGTCGGTGTGATCGGAACCGACCGCGACGCGCAAGCCCGCGGGATCCTGGATCAGGACGAACTCCACCTCGCCGCTGGTGTCCGGGCCCGACACCTGGATTTCCCCGGCATGGCAGAAGAGGCTCGCCGCCACGCGGTAGAAGATCGGCGTGGTCTTGGGCGGCTTCACGCCAAGCGCCTCGAGCTCGTGGATGTGCTTGCGCAGCGCCTGCTCGTCGCGCCCGGTCCAGCCGGCGATGATCAGCTCGCGCACCGTCATTTCAGCCATTCGTCCTCCCGGATCTCGACCGGCTTAAAGGCCGCACGCGCAAAGCGCGGCCGCTCCTCGAAGGGCACCGTGGCGTCGATGCCGAGCTTCGACACGATGCCGTTGCGGCCGGCGCGCACGTACTCATGGCCGCGCGCGTCGGGCACGACGAACACGTCGCGCGAGGCCTCCATGCGGGTGGCGAGGGCGTACTCGACGTCCGACGGGTCGCGGATGTCGATGTCGTCGTCCACCGCGATCACGATGTCGAGGTCCTTGAGCGTGGCGAAGGCCGCGAGGATGGCGTTGCGCTGCAGCCCGTCCTGCTGGCTGCTCGTCTTGCGCACGCTGATCACGGCGATGAAGCGGTGCAGGCCGCCGGCGGTCATCTCGGCGTCGTGGATGATCGGCACCGAGGCCTGCAGCGACTTCAGCAGGCTCGCCTCCATCACGTACTTTCGCAGCATCACCGTCTCGCGCCCGTAGCCGTTGATGGCGGGGTAGACGGGGTTGCCGCGATGGGTGAGCGCCGCCACCTCGAACACCGGCGCGTCGCCTTCGGGCGAGAGGTAGCCGATGAACTCGGCGAACGGCCCCTCGCGCACCGTGCCCTGGTGCCGCAGCACTCCTTCCAGCACGATTTCGGTCTCGGCAGGAATCCACAGATCGCTCGTCACGCACTTCACCACGGGCAGCGGGCTGCCGCGC
>DATLGR010000437.1:0-6206 GCA_035540415.1 Burkholderiales bacterium
GTCCAAGCGTCGCGGCAAGCGTCGGGTGAAGGCGTACCTCCGACTCATTCGCCGACGGCTCGGCATACCGCAGATGAGCATCGATTCCCGACACCGGCGCGACGAAATCGCGCTCTTCGGCGATGAACAGCGCGGCGCGAAACATGGCGATCGAATCGCGCGTCAGCACGCAGCGGTAGCCGTCCGGTTCGGGAAAAAAGTGAAACTCCGGCGGCTCGAGCAGCGCGCGCAGAAAATCAGGCCCTGGGCGTCCCTCGGCGAGCGAGCGCTGGCGCGAGACGGCGAGGCCCAGGAAGAGCAGCAGCAGCTTCTCGATGCCGTTCAAGGAAGCGCGCCGACTGCGCCCGCTATAATCGCCGCGCGATGGCGAACGAAGTCCATTTCACGATCTCCATTCACGACGTCTCCGGGCTGTTCTGGGAACGGCTGTTCCGCCGCCACCTCGCCGAACTGCCGGCGATCGTCGATTCGATCACGAAAGCCTTCGCGCACGCGGCAAACCAGGAAGCCACGAGCGACTATACAACGGGCTCGGTCGGGCTGGGCAGCGCGGTGTGCCTCGCCCTGCTCGCGCGCCAGCGCAAGGCGGCGACGGTGGTGGAAATCGGAACCTACGTCGGGCGCTCGGCCTTTGCGCTTGCCGTTGGCATGGAGGCGCTCCCGGACGCGACGCGCCTGTATACCTGCGACGCCGACGGCGACAGCTTCGTGCCGATGTCGGGACTCAAAACGGCCATTCGCAGTTTTCCGTTCACGCTCAGCACGCAGATGTTGACGACGCTTTGCGAAGAAGGCCACGACGGCGCGGTGGACCTGTTCTTCCTGGATGGCCGCGTTCAGGACAAGGACGTCGCGCTCCTCGAGCGTCTCATGCGCCCCGATGCCGTGGTAGCGCTCGATGACTTCGAGGGGCTCGAGAAGGGCGTCGTCAACGCGCTGCGGCTCCAGCAGAGCCTGCGCGAGCATATGCTCGTGCATCCGGCGCCGCCCGAGCTGCTTGCGCGCTTTGGCATCGCGGACCGAAGCCTCGTCGCCTGCCTGGTGAGCCGCCGGTCCTTCGCGATTACGCCGCAGTAGCCCTCAGACCGGAAATCCCAGGGACTCCGACCACAGGCCGAGGGCGGTGAACGCCCACAGGCTGTTCGTGTTGCGCCCGGCCTCGCGGGCCAGGATCTCGAAGGCGTGCTCGCGCTCGGTGAAGAACCGCGTCGCAGCAAGCACCTCGCGCGCGCCCGCGTACAGGTCCCGGAACAACGCGGCGTTGGCCTCAAAGAACTGCGGCGGCATGCCGAAGCCTTTCTTGCCCGCGCTGATCAGCTCCGGCGGCAGGTGCCAGGACAAGATGCTTTTCAGCACCGGCTTGAGCATGCCGTCCTGCTCGCACTGCGTCGGCGCCAGCGAGGCCGCCAGCGCCAGGACCTGCGGGGAGAAGAACGGCGTGCGCACTTCCAGGGCGTGCCGCATGCTCATGCGGTCGACCTTGGCGAGCACGGCGCCGGGCAGATAGGTGTTGAAGTCGAGCACGCTCAGGCGTTGGGCGTCGCTCAATCCCGCGCGCATGAAGACCGGCATGTGCAGGTCGAGGAACCGCTCCTGCCACGCCGGATACTCCTCGGGAAACGCCTCGCGCGCAGGCCCCAGCCCGTAGACCGCGAGCGCACGGTCGAAATACGCCTCTAGCGTCCGCCGGGCGCCGCCGGGCGCGAGCTCCCGGCGCAGGCGGCTGAAGTGCGGATAGCGGCCGTACCCGCAGAAGAGCTCGTCCCCGCCGTCGCCCGAGATCGCCACGGTGACCGCTTTTCGCATTTCGCGCGCCAGGAGATAGACCGGCACGCAGCTGCGGTCGCCGTTGGGCTCGTCCAGGCATTCCCCGAAGCGCCGAACGACGCCGAGCAGGTCGTCGGTGGACAGGGTGTAGCTACGGTGCTCCGCGCCAAGATGGCGCGCGATCCGCTCCGCGTCGCCGGTCTCGTCGTGCTCCGGCGCGTCGAACCCGGCGCAGAAGGTCTGCAGCGGCCGCTCGAGCACGGTGGCGGCGAGCGTGCACACCAGGCTGGAGTCAATTCCGCTCGAGAGGAAGGCGCCGACCGGCACGTCGGAGGCCTCGAGCCGGCGGCGAATGGATTCGATGAGGGCGTCTTCCACCGCGTGCGGCAGCTCCTCGGGACGCGCCGTCTCGAGCGGCAGGCGATCGAACGCGAAGAACGCCGACCGGCGCACGCTGCCGTCCCGGGCGAACGTCAGCGTGCTTCCGGGCTCCACCTGCGAAACGCCGCGAAAGATCGTGAACGGCGCCGGCACGTAGCGCAACGCGCAGTACTGGAACACGCCGTAGGGATCGAGCGCGGGGCGCATTCCGGGCTGGCGCACAAGCGGCTTCAGCTCCGAGGAGAACAGCAGCCGGGAGCCGTCGTGCGCGTAATACAGCGGCTTTTCCCCCGCGCGGTCGCGCACGAGGGTCAGCGCGCGCTCGCGCACGTCGTAGATCGCGAACGCAAACATTCCGTCGATGCGCTCGAGCACCGCCCGCCCCCAGTGCGCCCAGCCGGCCAGCAGCACTTCGGTGTCCGAGCGGGAGCGGAACGACTGGCCCCGCGCCTCGAGGTCGCGGCGCAGCTCCCGGTGGTTGTAGATCTCGCCGTTGTAGGTGAGCACGAAGCGTCCGGCGGGGTCGCTCATCGGCTGCGCGCCCAGGGGCGAGAGCTCGATGACCGAGAGCCGGCGGTGCGCCAGCGCCACGCCCGCCCCGTCGCTCCACACGCCGTGGCCGTCCGGTCCGCGATGAGCCTGCAGCTCGCCGAGCGAGGCCGCCAGCGCCTCCAGAACCGGTGGCTCCACCGCGCCGCCCCACTGCAGGACTCCGCCGATCCCGCACATCAGCGCTTCCTCAGGACCGCGAGCTGCGGGTAGAAGTGCACGAGCTCGACGTCGCTCGCGCGGCCGTCGAGCGATCGCAGCACCTCGTCGAGCCAGCCGATGAAATGCTCCCGCGCGAAATCCTCGGGCGGCTTCTTGAAGGCCACGACCTGGGGATACGTGGGCGAGTGGGTGCAGCCCAGGTCCTCGATGAAGTAATAGCCGCCCGAGCGCAGCCTCGGCCAGAGCCGCGCAAAGGCGCGCACGATGTCGGCGCTGACATGCGAACCGTCGTCCACCACGACGTCGAACCATTCGTCGGGCTGCCATTGCGTGGCATCGAGGATGCGGATCGAGATCGACGGGTAGCCCGCGCACAGGGCGGCGCATTCCGGGCGCACGTCGACCCCGACGATGCTGGCTTGCGGCCCCAGGTAGCGCGACCACATCTTGAGCGAAGCCCCGGAAGCCACGCCGATCTCGAGCAACCGCACCGGCTGGCCGCGCAGCGGCTCGAGGTAGCGCGCGTAATGCTCGGTATAGTGATTCTTGATGTTTCCCTTGTCGGTCTTGTAGTGATCCGCGATGGCGGTGAGCGATGCGCGCGGGTTGGCGAGCGGCGCCGGCGGCTCGTAGTCCGTCGGCGTCTCGCGATCGAGCGAAAAACGCCGGTCGCGCAGCGCCGCCTCGGTGGGCGCGTTCATGGCCGCCCGCAGGATGGTGAGTGCGCCCTTGCGCGCCCCCTTGAGATGAACGATGGTGCGCTCGGAGAAGTCCACATTGCGCACGTCCTCGTCGTATTCGAAGGAGTAGTTGAAGGTGTCGCAGGGAAGATAGCGCACGCGCGCGCCCGCGACTTCATCGCGCCGATACGGTGAATACGGGCGCTGCCCGTGCACCACCGCGTTGAGGGCAAGCTGCCCCCCGCGCCAGCGCCGCACGTCGCCGTAGTAGGCGCGCACGGCTTCGTCCTCCAGCAGGCGGTTGTACGTGGCGAGAACCCGCTCGAAGAAGCGCCGCGCGGCACCGGGCCGCTCGGGCCGCGCAAACATCACCCCTTCGTTGACCGGCATCAGGCCGGGCTGGGTCCGATAGGTCAGCGCGACGTCGAAGGCGAGCTCCCAGAGCTCCGCCAGCGAGCGGTTCGGAAAGGCGTCACTGTCGAGCAGCGCAGTCGGAGCGCAGAACGCACGAGAGCGCATGAAGGCGGCGCTCGCCAGCGCTCGCTCGAACATCGGCCAGCGCGCATCGGCCGGGAGGCGGACGATTCGCACATCATCGTGGCCAAGCGCATCGTAGCGGCCGTCCGCTCCGGTGGCGAAGTAGAGCACCGCCCCGGGGCAGAAACGGCGCATGCGCTCGACAAAATGCCTAAGGATGCCGGCGAAGTCGATCTTGCCCGGATCGATGCGGATGTCGCGGTAACCGATGGTCTCCCCCGCCGGCAGGTCGACGTGGTAGACCAGCAGCGCCTCCTTGGCAGGGACGGCGGATGCGTCGAAGGCCGCGGCAAACTCCGCCACGCGTGCCTCCAACGCCGGGGCCAGCGCGTCCGTCGCGCGCGTGGCCGCGTGCGCCAAAAGCGTCTCGAGGCCTGCGCCATCGACGGGGGGCTCGGGCGGAGCCGGCGGGCCGTCCTTCACGGCCGCGCTCGAAGCGCGGGCCGAGCGCAAGGCTCTGAACAGGGAACTAAGCATGGCGGGGAAACGGGTGGCGAGCTAGCGCTTCGGCCACGCGCGCAATAACCGGATTCCAGGGCTCGGTGGGCCGCTGGCGGTACAGCCGCACGCTCGGATACCAGGGCATCGACTCGCCGCTGTGCAGATAGCGCCACTCCGGCGTGCGCGGGACAAGCACCCAGGCGGGCCGCCCGAGGGCGCCGGCCAGGTGCACGAGCGCGGTGCACACCGTGACGACGAGATCGAGCGCCATCACCAGCGCCGCCGTCTCGTCGTAGTCCTCCAGGGCGTCCTGCCAGTGATGCAAGTGCAGCCCGTCGGCGCGTGCGGCGTCGACTTCGGCAGCGGTACTGTCGTACTGCAGATTGACGAAGTGCATCGCGGGCAACTCCAGGATCGGGCGCAGCCGAGCGAGATCGAGCGAGCGCAGCGCCGACTGGGTGGTGGGCTTGCCCCCGCGCCATGAGATGCCGATCTTCGGGCCCGCCGGCAAGGTCGCGAGATGCGCCTGCCAGCGCTCGACGCGCGCCGGGTCGGCCCGCAGGTAGCCGCCATGGCGCGGGAAGCTTCCGGCGGCCCGGCCCAGCCGAAGCGGCAGCGAGCCGATCGCGACCTGGTAGTCGATGGACGGGACATCCTGGGTCCACGCGCCGTCCGTCGCGAGCGGGCTCGAAAGCACGCGGGCCGCGGGGAAAGAGCGCTCGAACAACGACTTCAGCTTCGGGGCACATTCCACGACGCAGGCCTTCGCCGCGGGAATCACTTCGGGCAGGCAGGACGCGAACATCATCTGGTCGCCGATGCCCTGCTCGGCGTAGACGAAAAGGGTCTTTTCCGCCAGCGGCTCGCCTTGCCAGGCGGGGAAGCGAAAATCGCGAGCCGGCATGTCCTCGCGGCTCCAGCGGCGCTCGTAGCCGTGCCACGCGGCGGAAAAGTCGCCGCCGAGCAGCTGGATCATGGTGAGGTTCCAGGCAGCCTCCTCGTCGTCGGGCCGGCGCGCCAGCTGCCGCTCGAAATGCTGCCGGGCTTCCTCGATGCGGCCCTCGTCGCGCAGCACCACGCCGAGATTGTTGCGCGCGGTTTCGCAGGCCGGGTCCAGGGACACCGCCCTGCGCAGGGCTCCGGCCGCCTTTTCGAGCTCGCCGCTGCCGCGGTAGGCAAGCCCCAGGTCGCTCCACGCCTCGGCGCGTCCGAGCGCCTGCGCCGCCCGCTCGAGCGGCTCGACGGCCTCGCCGAACGCTCCCAGCTTCAGCCGCGCGATGCCGAGCTGCCATTGCGCCTGCGGCCAATCCGGGCGGAAGTGGAGCGCGGTCTCGAGCTCATCGACCGCGGCCCCGTACTGCCGCTCGCGCAGATACGCCACCGCCGCTTCGAACGCGACGGCGGCCGGATCGGCTCCCGCCTGAAGCGCCCGCTGCAGGAGCTCGAGCGACGCTTCCAGCGATCCGCTCGCGGCCTCGAGGCGGCCCTTCAGGAGAAGACTGGCGGCATGGCGAGGGTCGGTTTGCAGCGCCCGCGCGCACCAGGCCAGCGCCTGCGCCGGCTCCGCGCGCTGCTCGTAGGCGAATGCGAGCTCGCAGGCTGCCTGCGGGTCGGCCTGCCGCTCGCCCGCGGCGGCGAGCTGCGCGGCGGCCAGCTCGAGCGAGCCTTGCCGCAAGAGCACGCGCGCCA
>DATLGR010000438.1:0-5122 GCA_035540415.1 Burkholderiales bacterium
GGCTTGTGATAGAGGAGCACGCGTGGCTCAGCGGCGCGGGGACCGCGCACGGGCCTGCCGTCGACCTCGATGCGGTCACTTGCGCAGGCGCGCGCTCCCAGGCGCGCCACCTCGCCGTTCACCGTCACGCGGCCTGCGGCGATCCACTGCTCGATCTCGCGGCGACCTCCCAGACCCGCCGCGGCGAGCAGCTTCTGCAGCCGCTCAGCCGTCGGTGCCGGTGGCAGCGGGGCGCGCGTCGGCGGGACGGAGCTCGACTTCGCCGACCTCCTGAATCGGGGCGGGCTCAAGGTGCAGGGTTCTCGCGACTTCCTCGAGCGGCGGCAGCTCCTGCAACGAGCGCAGTCCCAGGTCGTCGAGGAAACGCCGGGTCGTGGCGTACAGCGCCGGACGTCCCGGCGTCTCGCGGTGCCCGACGGCATCGATCCAGCCGCGGCTCTCCAGCGTCTGGATGATCTGGCCCGAGACCGCGACGCCGCGGATGTCCTCGATGTCGCCCCGGGTCACCGGCTGACGATAAGCGATGATCGCCAGCGTCTCGAGCACCGCGCGGGAATAGCGCGGCGGCTTCTCGGGCGAGAGCTTCTCGAGGTAGGGCTGCAGTTCGGGCCGCGTCTGGAAGCGCCAGCCGCTCGCGAGGCTCACGAGCTCCACCGCCCGGCCGCGCCAGTCTTCGCGCAGCTCCTCCAGCAGGTTCCTGAGCAGGTCGGGGCCGATCTCGTTGTCGAACAGGCGGCGCAGCTCGGCGAGGCTTGCCGGCTCCTGGGCGGCGAGCAGCGCCGCCTCGAGGATGCGCTTCACCTCGGGGATGCGGCTCGCGTCAAGCGGAGGATTTTCCATGGGCCAATTTTACGTAAATGGGGGCGAAGCACTCCGACTGGGTAATTTCGATCAGCAGCTCACGGGCGAGCTCCAGGACCGCGAGAAGGCTGACCACCAGCACCGCCACGCCGCGCTCGGGCCGGAACAGCTCCGAGAACTCGAGCACGCGATGCTCCTGGAGCGCGCGCAGGATGCTGCTCATGTGCTCTCGAACCGAGAGCTCCTCGCGGGTGATGCGATGGTGTCGCGTCATGCGCGCCCGGTGCAGCAGACCGCGCCAGGCCTCCGCGAGATCCTGCGCATGCACCTGCGGCAGGCGCTCGGCGACCGTTTTCTCGATCCAGACCGAGATGGCGAGGACATCCCGCCCCACCTGCGGCAGCTCGTCGATCGCGCGCGCCGCCTTCTTGATCTGCTCGTATTCGAGCAGCCGGCGCACCAGCTCGGCCCGCGGGTCCTCCTCGGGCCGCTCGGGCGTCGGTGGGCGCGGCAGCAGCAGGCGCGACTTGATTTCCATCAGCATGGCGGCCATGACCAGGTACTCGGCAGCGAGCTCGAGATTGCGGGTGCGCATGATCTCGACATACTCGAGGTACTGGCGCGTGAGCGGCGCCATCGGGATATCGAGGATATCGAGGTTCTCCTTGCGGATGAGGTAGAGCAGCAGGTCGAGCGGGCCCTCGAACGCCTCGAGCACTACCTCCAGCGCATCCGGGGGGATATAGAGGTCGTGCGGCAGCTCGATGACCGGCTCGCCATAGAGCCTGGCCACCCGCGCGGTGGCCTCCACCACGTGCAGGCCGGCCTCGCTCACGGGTAGGCGAGCCCCATGGCCTCGCGCACCTCGCGCATGGTCTCCCCCGCCAGGCGCCGGGCCTTCTCGCGGCCGTCGGCCACGATGTTTCTCACCAGCGTAGGATCGTCGAGGTAGGTCTGGGCCCGGCTGCGCATCGGCGCGAGCTCCGCGTTGATGGCGTCGATCACCGGCTGCTTGCAGTCCAGGCAGCCGATGCCCGCAGTGGTGCAGCCGCGCTGCGCCCACTGCTTCACCTCCTCGTTCGAGTAGACCAAATGCAGCGACCACACCGGACACTTCTGCGGGTCGCCGGGGTCGGTGCGCTTCACGCGCGCGGGGTCGGTGGGCATGGTCCTCACCTTCCGCGCCACCGCGTCCGGCTCCTCGCGCAGCGCGATGGTATTGCCGTAGGACTTGGACATCTTCTGGCCGTCGAGGCCGGGCATCTTGGAGGCCTCCGTGAGGAGCGCGTCGGGCTCCACGAGGATCTTCTTGCCGCCGCCCTCGAGCCAGCCGTAGAGCCGCTCGCGATCGCCGCGCGACAGGTTCTGCTGCTCGACGAGCAACGCCTGTGCGCGCGCGAGGGCCTCGGCCTCGCCCTGCTCGAGGAACCGGGTGCGCAGCTCGCTCAGCAGCCGTGCGCGCTTGGAGCCCATCTTCTTGACGGCGGCCTTGGCCTTTTCCTCGTACCCGGGCTCGCGGCCGTACAGGTGGTTGAAGCGGCGTGCCACCTCGCGCGTGAATTCGACGTGCGGCACCTGGTCCTCGCCCACCGGCACGTAGCGGGCGCGGTAGATCAGGATGTCGGCCGCCTGCAGCAGCGGGTAGCCGAGGAAGCCGTAGGTCGAAAGGTCCCGGTCGGCGAGCTTCTCCTGCTGGTCCTTGTACGTCGGCACGCGCTCGAGCCACCCGATCGGCGCCATCATGGAGAGCAGCAAGTGCAGCTCCGCATGCTCCGGTACCTGCGACTGGATGAACAGCACCGCCTGGTGTGGGTCGATGCCGGCAGCGAGCCAGTCGATCACCATGTCCCAGCAGTTGTCCTGGATGGCGGCCGGCTGCTCGTAGTCGGTGGTGAGCGCATGCCAGTCGGCCACGAAAAAGAGGCAGGGATACTCGACCTGCAGCCGCGCCCAGTTCTTGAGCACGCCGTGGTAGTGGCCGAGGTGCAGGGCTCCGGTGGGCCGCATGCCGGACAGGACGCGGGTTTCGTACATTTCGTTCTTAGAGTTCCGCTATTGTACGAACTATTGCCTCCAGCAACGCCGCGAGCGGCGCGAACGCGGCCCCGAGGTAGCGCCCGTCGGCAAGCCACGCGTCCGCCAGGCTTGCGCCGATGAAGGCGACGAGCAGCGCCCCGCCCCAGCGCTCGGCCCGGCCGTACTGCCACGCCAGGTGCCGGGGCAGCAGTCCGGCGACGATGCGGCCGCCGTCGAGTGGCAGGACCGGCAACAGGTTGATGACCATGAGCACCACATTGACCACCACGCCGGCAACCGCCATCTGCACGAGCGGCCCGCTCCACCCGGTGCGCGGCAATTGGAGCCCGAGCTTGAGGACAATCGCCCAGCCCAGCGCCATCAAGAGGTTCACCGCCGGTCCGGCGGCCGCGACGCAGGCCATGTGCCGGCGCGGCTTGCGCAGCGCCGAAAAATTGACCGGCACCGGCTTCGCCCAGCCGAAGGCGAATTTGCCGCCCGAGAGCGCGATCAGCACGAGCGGCACGACAATAGTGCCGTTCAGGTCGATGTGGCGCAAAGGATTCAGGCTCACGCGCCCCTGCGCATAGGCGGTCATGTCGCCGAAATGCCGCGCTACATAGCCGTGCGCGGCCTCGTGCAGCGTGATGGCGAACAGCAGGGGAAGGGCATAGATGGCGGCCGTCTGAGCAAGGTGAGTGACGTCCATCTCGTGGCGCGGAGTCTATCAGACGCGCTGCACGTCGAAGGGCTCGAGCGAGCCCCGGCCCGCGCGCAGCACCTGCGCCTGCTCTGCCGAGAGATCGATCACCGTGCTTGGCTCGATGCCACAGGCGCCGGAGTCGATGATGAGGTCGAGCCTGCGCTCGAGGCGAGCGCGAATCTCGCCCGCATCGGCGAGCGGCGCGCCCTCGCCGGGCAGCGCGAGCGTCGCCGAGAGCATCGGCTCGTCGAGTTCCTCGAGCAGCGCATGCGCCACGGCATGGCCCGGAATGCGAACGCCGATGGTCTTTCGCGTCGCGGCGCGGCGCGGCAACTCGCGCCGGGCGCGCAAGATGAAGGTGTAGCTCCCCGGCGTCACCCGCTTGAGCAGCGAGAAGCGGGCATCGTCCAGCATCGCGTAGCGGGCGATCTCCGAGAGATCGCGGCACATGAGCGTCAGGTGGTGGCGCGCGTCAAGCGCGCGCACGGCGCGCAGCCGCTCGAGGGCGCGGGCTTCGCCCAGCCGGCACCCGAGCGCATAGCAGGAATCGGTCGGATAGGCGATCAGGCCGCCGCGGCGCACGGTGTCGGCGGCCAGGCGCACCAGGCGCCGCTGGGGGTGCGTGGGATGGATGCTGAGGTATTGCGCCATTCAGCTGCCGACGAACGCTTCGATCAGCCGCGCCACGGCATCGGGCTGATCGTGGTGCAGCATGTGCCCTGCGTCACGCACGGTGGCGTAGCGCAGATCGGCGAAGGCGGCGCGCCGTTCGGCATGCTGAGCCGCATCGAGGCGCAGACGCCCGAGGGTGTCGGACTGCTCGGCATCGACCCACAGGACCGGCGCGCGCACCTTGCGCCAGCACGCGTACGCCTCTTCGGCGCGATACAGCACCGGATTGACGATCTTGTGCGCGGGATCGGCGCGCAGGACCACGCCGCCAGCGGCCTCGCGGCCCCAATGGAGGGCGAGAAACGCCGCGCGCGCCTCGGTCAGGCGAGGATTGCCCTGCCGCAAGCGCGCGGCGAGGGCAGCGAAATCGCGGTAGCCGCGGAGCCGCGGCCGCTCGCGCAGCTCCTCCAGCCAGCGCGCATAGCGCTCCGGCGCCTGCTCGGGCCGCGTAGCGGCCATGCCGAAGCCTTCGAGATTGACGAGCTTCGCCACGCGCTCGGGCCGCACGCCGGCGTACAGGCAGGCGACATTGCCGCCCAGGCTATGGCCCACCAGGTTCACCGGCGCGCCCGGCGAGATGCGCTCGAGGAGCACGTCGAGGTCCGCGAGGTAGTCGGCGAACCAGTAGCAGTCGGCCCTCGCCCAGTCGGTAAGGCCGAAGCCGCGCCAGTCGGGCGCATGTACGTCCCAGGCACCGCCCAGGGCGTCGACCAGGAACTGAAAGGACGCGGAGACGTCCATCCACCCGTGCAGCAGCACGAGCGCCGGCGCGCCGGGGCGCGGCCAGCGCCTTACGTGGTAGCGCAGGCCGCGCACCTCCGTGAAGAGCGACTCGCTCGGCCTCAAGCGCGAACCCCGCAGCTCACTCGATTATCATAGCCGGGCATGCCCCTGTTCTCCCTCGGCGAGCGGCGCGTCACGCTGCGCGGC
>DATLGR010000439.1:0-2422 GCA_035540415.1 Burkholderiales bacterium
CGCCGAGGAAGTACAGCGTCTCGGTGGTCTCCTCCGTGAGGCAGACGATGCGCTCCGGATAGCGTGCGGGCATTCGGTATTATCGCGGCATGGGTCCGCTCACCGGAATCCGGGTGCTGGAGTTCGAGGCGATCGGGCCCGGTCCGTTCGCCGGCATGCTGCTCGCCGACATGGGCGCCGACGTGCTGGTCATCGACCGACCCGCGTCCATCGATCTCGGCCTGAAACGCCGTCGCGTCCACGACGTGATGATGCGCGGCAAGCGCTCCGTGACGCTCGACCTCAAAGCGGCATCGGCGCGGGAAGCGGCGCTGCGGCTGTGCGACAAGGCCGATGCGCTGATCGAGGGGTTCCGGCCCGGCGTCATGGAGCGCCTCGGGTTGGGCCCCGACGCGGTGGCGGCGCGCAATGCGCGCCTGGTCTATGGGCGCATGACCGGCTGGGGCCAGAACGGCCCGCTCGCCGCCCGCGCCGGCCACGACATCAACTACATCGCGCTCGCCGGCGTGCTGAACGCGTTCGGCCGGCGTGGCGAGGCGCCGGTGCCGCCGCTCAACCTCGTCGGCGACTTCGGCGGGGGCGGCATGCTGCTCGGCTTCGGCATCGCCTGCGCGCTGCTCGAAGCGGCGCGCTCGGGCCGTGGGCAGGTGGTCGACGCGGCGATGGTCGAGGGCGCGTCGCTGCTCGCCGCCATGTTCTCCGGCTTCCTGGCCGCGAACACCTGGTCCGAGGAGCGCGGCACGAACATCCTCGACACCGGCGCGCCGTGGTACGACGTCTACGAGACGAGAGACGGCCAGTACGTGTCCATCGGCGCCATCGAAGCGCGTTTCTTCGAGGAGCTCCTGCGCAAGCTCGATCTGGACGATCCGCCGGCGCAGCACGACCGCGAGCGCTGGCCCCAGCTGCGAGCCGCCTTCGCGCGGGCGTTCAAGCAGAAGACGCGCGAGGAGTGGTGCGACGTATTCGACGGCTCGGACGCCTGCTTCGCCCCGGTGCTTTCCTTCTCCGAGGCGCGCGCGCATCCGCACCACCGCGCGAGGAGCGGCTCGGTCACCGTCGCCGGGGTCCCGCAGCCCGCCCCCGCCCCGCGCTTCTCGCGCACCCCGGGGGCCGTGCGCCGCGCCCCGCCCGAGCGCGGCGAAGGGGGGCGCGCCGCCCTCGCCGACTGGGGCTTCGCCGAAGCCGATATCGCCGCCCTCGGATCGCTCGGGCTGCGCTTCTTGCCTTCATGAGCGACGAGCCGAGCGTCCTGTCGGCGATCCTCGATCGGTCCATGCCCAAGCCCGTCGCCCTGCGCGATCTCGGCGCCGGCGACGTCCTCTTCCGGCAAGGCGATCGCGCAGCATCACTCTACGCGGTTGAAGAAGGGCGGGTCCGGCTGATGCGCTACCTCCACGACGGCAAGCCCGTCTGCCTGCACGTCGCGCCCGCCGGCCAGACTTTCGCCGCGGCGGCGCTGATGTCGGACATCTACCACTGCAACGCCGTCGCGGACGAGAAGACGCGCGTGCGCGTGTATCCCAAGGAGCAAATCCTGGAGGGATTGCGGCACGATCCCTCATTCGCCTTGGCGTACGTCGCGTCGCTGTCGCGGGAAGTGCAGCGGCTGCGCGCCCAGCTCGAGCTGCGCAGCGTACGATCTGCACGGGAACGCATCCTTCAGTTCCTGGCGCTTGAAGGCGGGGCCGACGCCGGCGCGGTGAGGATCGCGGGCTCGCTCAAAGCGCTCGCGTCGGAGCTGGGAATGGCGCACGAGACGCTCTACCGCGAGCTGGCTCGGCTGGAGAGCGAGGGCGCCATCGCGCGCGACGACACCACCATCCGGCTGCGCAAGCCTCCCACCAGATGATCGAGGTCATATGCGGCGGGGATCCGCCCGCGTAACGTGACGGCTTCCTGATGGAGGTCGAAGCATGCGGAGAATCACGTTATTCGGCGGTGTCCTCGCGCTGGCCTGCGCGGCCGCCGGAGCGGACCCAGCCAAGCCCTACGCCGGTCAGCAGCAGCACGCAATCAAGGCGCTCTCGCCGCAGGAGGTGCGCAACTATCTTGAGGGCGCGGGGATGGGCCTGGCCAAGGCGGCCGAGCTGAACCGCTATCCGGGCCCTGCCCATGTGCTGGAGCATGCCGCCGGGTTGCGGCTCAGTCGCGCGCAACGGACGCAGACCGAGCGCCTCCACGCCGCCATGCAGGCCGAAGCGAAAGCCCTGGGCGCGTCGCTGGTGGAAAAGGAGCGGCAGCTGGACGCCCTCTTCGCCGCCGGCAGCATCGACGCAGCCCAACTGCGCTCTTTAGTTCTTGAAATCGGCCGACTGCAGGCGGAAGTCCGACTCGTCCACCTGCAGGCGCATCTCGAGCAGAAGGCGCTGCTCACAACCAGCCAGGTTGCCGCCTACGACGCGCTCCGGGGCTACGTGGA
>DATLGR010000440.1:0-5425 GCA_035540415.1 Burkholderiales bacterium
CTGCTGCTGCTCGGCTCCGGCGCCAAGCCTGCGCGCCGGCGCGGCCTGCTGCTGCGGCTGGACAGCTTCGCGCAAATCGTGGGCGAAGCGCTGGCGCTCGACCTCTTTCCACTCTACGCGCCGCTCCACGCGGCATTCAGCGACCTGAACATCGAAGGCGCTTTCGTAGCCGACGGCCGCTTCCACCTGCTGCAGCGCGCCAACACACGGCGCCCTCGGCGCTGCTCATGACAAGTCTGCCGTGAATACCATGCAACCCCGCATCACCCTCATCACGCTCGCCGTCGACGACCTCGACCGTGCCGTCGCCTTCTACCGCGACGGCCTCGGCTGGAAAACCGAGGGCATCATCGGCCGGGAGATCGAGCACGGCGCGGTGGCCTTCTTCGAGCTGCACGGCGGGCTCAAGCTCGCGCTGTGGCCGCGCGCGAGCCTCGCCCACGACAGCGGCCTGCGCGTCGGCGCCGGCGCCGCCGATGTGTGTCTCGCCCACAACGTCGCCTCGCCGCAGGCGGTGGATGCGCTGCTCGAGCGGGCGCTCGCCGCGGGCGCGCGCCTCGTGAAGCCGGCGGCGCGAACGTTCTGGGGCGGCTACGCCGGCTATTTCCAGGACCCGGACGGTCATCTGTGGGAGGTGGCATGCCCCCCCCTGGCCTGAGCGGCGGCTGCTGTTGCGGCGCCATCCGCTACGAGACCGACGCCGCGCCGCGCGATCAGACCCTCTGCCATTGCACCCTCTGCCGCCGCACGAGCGGCGCGCCGTTCCTCGCGTGGTTCACCGTGCCGCGGGCCTCGCTGCGGATCCTCCAGGGGGCGCCGGCGCGCTTTGCCTCGACGCGGGAGGCGACGCGCGGCTTCTGCGCGCGCTGCGGCACGCAGCTGTTCTTCGAGCACGCCGCCCGCCCGGTAGAGGTGGACATCACCACCGCCAGCCTCGACGACCCCGCCGCGGTGCCCCCGAAGGACCACACCTACGCCGGCTCGAAGCTCCCCTGGGTGCACCTCGGCGACGGCCTGCCCGAATATCCCCAAGAGCGCCGGCCGTGAAGGCGCCGGGAATGCTGGTGCTGCTCGCGCTGTCCTGGGTTACCTACTTCATCTTCGACCGGGACGAGTACGCGACCGGCCATCCGCTGTACTTCCACGCGCCGGATCTCACCCAGAACCCGCTGGCCGTGGCGCCGAACCTGCTCGTGACGCCGCTCGTCAACACGCAGACCGACCAGATCCTGCTGGTGAGCGGCCTGCTCCTCCTGTTCGGCACGGCGGTGGAGCGGCGCCTCGGCACGGCGGCGGCGCTCGCGCTCTTCTGGGTCGCGTCCTCCACCGCGGCGGTGCTCGGCGGGCTGCTGCTCCACCCGCTCTACAGTCACTTCCCGGACGTGCACATGTTCGCCGACGGCGGCTGGTACCGCATCTTCAACGGCGGCAGCGCCGGCGGCTTCGCGCTCCTCGCCGCCTACGCCGCGCTCTCGCCGCGGCCCTGGCTGTGGGTCGGGCTGTTCCTCGTGTGGGAGCCGGTGTTCTGGTTGTTCGTGTCCGGCGACTTCACCTCGGTGTTTCACTTCATCGCCTTCGTCACCGGCTTCCTCGGGGCGCGCTGGCTGCAGGCGCAGAGCCCGCCTCAGGCGAGCGGCAGCACGATGCGGAACTCGCTGCCCTGACCGGCGCCGGCGCTGGAGGCCTCGATGCGGCCGCGGTGCGCTTCGACCGTCTTTTTCGCGACGTGCAGCCCGATGCCGAGCCCGGTGGCGGCGTAGCGCCGCGCCTCGTCGCCGCGCGAGAACAGCTCGAACAGGCGCGCAGCCTCCCTCCGGTCGATGCCGATGCCTTCGTCGCGCACCGTGAGCACCGCTTCGCGGCCCACGCGCGCGAGCCGCAGGCGGATCGTCGCGCCGGGGTCGGAGTAGGTGGCGGCGTTGCGCAGCAGGTTGACGAGCGCCTGCGCGAGCTTCGTGCGGTCGGCCTGCGCCTCCAGCGGCTCGCGGCCGAGGTCGAGCTCGAGGCGCTGGCGCTTCGCCGCGATGAGCGGCGTGGCCGTCTCGACCGCATCGCGCGCCACCTCGTCGAGGCGCACGCGCCCGAGCGTGAGCTCCACCGGCTTGTTCGCCGCCACGTCGAGCAGGTCATCGAGCAGGCGCGACAGGTGCGTCACCTGGCGCTCCACCGACGCCGCCGCCTCGACCGCCTCCGGCTTCTCGGCGAGGGCCTTGAGGTAGAGGCCCGCCATGCCCGCGGCGTGCACGGGGTTGCGCAGCTCGTGCGAGAGGATGGCGAGGAACTCGCCCTTGCGGCGGTCGGCGGCCTCGAGCTCGCGGCGCTGGGCCTCGAGGGCCGCGTTCGCCCGCGTCAGCTCCTCGGTGCGCTCGGCGACGCGCTGCTCGAGGAGGGCGTGCGCCTGCTCGAGCGCGTCCTTCGCCTCCTGCAGCTGGCGCGTGCTCGGCAGGGCGAGCGCCTGCGGCACCAGCATGTAGAGCAGGATCGCGGTCGGCACCGAGGCGGCGGCGGTGATCGCCTTCACGCCGCCGGACACCCAGTAATTCGGGAACCACAGCGTCCAGATGTGCATGAAGTGCGTCGCGCCGCACGCGACGATGAACAGCCCGAACAGCACGAAGATCCAGTTGAAGGGCAGGTCGGTGCGCTTGCGGATGAAGCTCACCAGCGTGATGGGGATGGCGACGTAGGCGAGCCCGATCAGCGTGTCCGACACCACGTGCAGGCGCACGAGCGACGGGTCCCACAGGAAGCAGTAGCCGTGCGGCAGCAGCCGCTCGGTGGCCGGCATCCGCGGCCCGAGCCCTGAGAAAACCACCACGGCGAGCGTGACGAAGAATGCCGTGACGCCCAGGCGGTTGCCGCGCATCCACTGCGACCAGGACAGCATGTCTTTTCCTTTCCTATTTCTCCAGCAGCTCGAGGAGCCTCGGCAGCTCGAGCGGCTTCACGAGGTGCGCGGCGAAGCCCGCCTCGCGCGTGCGGCGCATGTCCTCGGGCTGGCCCCAGCCGGTGAGCGCCACGAGCAGCGCCCGCGCGCCCCAGGCCTCGCGGCGCAGGCGCGCGGCGGTCTCGAAGCCGTCCATCTCCGGCATCCCGAGGTCGAGCAGCACCACGTCGGGCGCGAAGCGGGGCCCTTCCCGCAGCGCATCGGCGCCGCTGGTCGCGGCGCGCGTATCGAAGCCGAGAAGGCCCAGCAGATTCGCCAGGCTCTGGACCGCGTCGACGTTGTCGTCGACCAGCAGAATGCGTCGCCTCCCGGACACCCGGGAATTTGTATCATGCCGGCCATGCGCATCAAAGTCCTGCTCGCGCTCGGGCTGCTGCTGGTGGCGGGCTGCGGCGACCGGCTGCCGCCGGCGAGCGGCCCGGCGAACGTCGTCGTCGCGCGCGAGTCCGCGGCCGGCGGGCTGGTGCAGACGGTCTACGTGTCCTCCGACGAGGTGCGCTACGGCGAGCGCCTGCGCATCGAGTCGCGCATCACCAATCGCGGGCCGATGCCCGCGATGGCGGTGAGCCGCACCTGCGGCCTGGACATCGAGACGCCGATGCAGCTCGAGCTGCTCGACACGGTGCGCTGCGCCGCCTACAGCGAGCGCGCGGCGCTCGCGCCGGGCGACTCGCGGGTGCAGGTGGAGGAGCGCATCGTCGCCTCGCCGCCGGGGCGCTACCTGGTGCGGGTGCGCCACCTGCTCGAACCGCGCCAGGCCGCCATCTTCACCATCACCGTGCGGCCGGCGGCGCCGTGATCTTCCGCGACGCCTTCGGCACGCCGCGCATGATCGCGCTGTTCTCCGACCGGGCGCTGCTCGCGCGCTATGTCGAGGTGGAGGTGGCGCTCGCCCGTGCGCAGGCGCGCTGCGGCATCGTGCCGCGCGAGGCGGCCGAGGTGATCGCCGCGCGCGCGAGCGCCGAGGCGCTCGACCTGGAGCGCCTGCGCCGGGAGACCGACAACGTGGGCTACCCGATCCTGCCGCTGGTGCAGCAGCTCGCGCAGCAGTGCGGCGAGGCGGGGCGCTACCTGCACTGGGGCGCCACCACGCAGGACATCATGGACACGGCGCTCGTGCTGCAGCTGCGCGAGGCGCTCGAGGTGGTGGAAGCCGATCTCGCGGCGCTGCGCGACATCCTGGCGCGGCTCGCGCGCCGCCACCGCGACACGCCGATGGCCGGGCGCACGCACCTGCAGCAGGCGCTGCCCATCACCTTCGGCTACAAGGCCGCCGTGTGGCTCGCGGGGTTCGACCGCCACGCCGTGCGCCTCGCCGAGCTGCGTCCGCGGGTGCTGGTGGGGCAGTTCGCCGGCGCGGCCGGAACGCTCGCCTCGCTCGGCGGCCGCGGCTTCGAGGTGCAGCAGGCCCTCATGGACGAGCTGGGGGTGGGCGTGCCGGCGGCGACGTGGCACTCGGTGCGCGACACCCTGGCCGAGGTGGTGAACTTCCTCGCGCTGGTGACCGGCTCGCTCGGCAAGGTCGCCTACGACCTCATGCTCATGGCCTCCACCGAGGTGGGCGAGGTGCAGGAGCCCTTCGCCCACGGCCGCGGCGCCTCGAGCACCATGCCGCAGAAGCGCAACCCCATCTCCTCGGAGCTCATCCTCGCCGCGGCCAAGGCGGTGCGCCAGCAGGCCGGCCTCATGCTCGACGCGATGGTGCAGGATTTCGAGCGCGCCACCGGTCCCTGGCACGCCGAGTGGCTCGCGCTCCCCGAGAGCTTCGTGCTCACCGCGGGCGCGCTGCACCAGGCGAAGTTCGCGCTCGAGGGCCTGGTGGTCGACGCGGCGCGCATGCGCGCCAACCTCGGCGCCACCGGCGGCCTGATCGTCGCGGAGGCGGTGATGATGGCGCTCGCGCCGCACCTCGGGCGCCAGCACGCGCACGACGTCGTCTACGCCTGCTGCCGCGCGGCCGCCGAGCAGGGCGGCGCGCTCTCCGAGCACCTCGCGCGCGACCCGGCGGTGTCGCGCCACCTCGACCGCGCGGCGCTCGAGCGCCTCACCGACCCCGCCAACTACCTCGGCCTCGCGCCGCAGATGGTCGACCGCGTGCTGGGGCGCCGGGGCTGAGGGCCGCGGAATCATCGCGCCGCCGTGCTGTCGTAGGGGCGTATGCCCCACAGCAAAGCCACTGCCCGTAAGCTCCTCAGTCCCCGCGAGAGGGTTCTTTTCGACCACAGCCGGGGTGAGGCCCTTGCCAGCCTCGACCGCCGCCGCCTGCGCACGCGCCTGGAAAGCGCGCGCCGCCTGCGCAGCAAATACCGCGACCTGCACCGGCGCCAGCAGCTCTCCGCGCGCCGGCGCGGGGCCGCCGAGGACGAGTCCAACCGGCGCACCCGCGCCAAGGAAGAGATCTTCGCCGACGTCGTCGAGCGTCTCGAGAAGCGGCTGAAGAAGCTCGACGCCTAGTTTCATGGAGCCGTCGCGGCGCAG
>DATLGR010000441.1:0-5897 GCA_035540415.1 Burkholderiales bacterium
CAACTACTGGATGCTGCGGCACCACCAGGTGTTCCAGCAGTTCCACTCGCCCACCGAGCCGGGGGCGGACCCGAACGCGCGCGAGCGCTGGCGAGGCCATCCCTACTTCGAATGGACCGCCGCCTTCGTCGCCAGGTACGACCAGGCCGCCACCGACCCCGCCTACGACTGCCTGCCGCTGGAGACCTTCGAGCCGATGGTCGCGCGCATCTTCGCCCGCACCCCGCGGCGGCCGGCCGGCGTACCCTCATGACGGCCTGGATCCGCATGGTGCCGGTGGACGAGGCGACCGGCACGCTGAAGGAGATGTACGAGAAGGTGAAGACGCCGCACGGCACGGTCGACAACGTGATGCGCGCGCACAGCCTGCGGCCGCACACCATGGAAGGCCATCTGCGGCTGTATCGCAGCGTGCTGCACAACCCCGACAACACGCTGCCCTTCTGGTTTCTCGAGGTCATCGCCTCCTACGTCAGCATGGCCAACCGCTGTGCCTATAGCCTGAGCCACCACTGGGCGAACGCGCGCCGGCTGATCGGCGACACGGCGCGCGCCGAAGCCGTCCGGACCGCCCTCGAGGCGGGGACGCCCGAGACCGCCTTCTCCGGCAAGGAGCTCGCGCTGCTTCGCTATGCGCACAAGCTCACCGTTGCCGTCGGCGACATGGCGCCGGCGGACGTCGAGGCGCTGCGCGCCGCCGGCGCGGACGACGGCGAGATCCTGGAAGTGAACCAGGTCTGCGCCTACTTCAATTACTCGAACCGGCTGCTGAACGGCCTCGGGGTCACCACCCAGGGCGATGTCATCGGCTATTACCGGGAGGGCGAAGCCTCATGAGCTACGCGCGGGCGACCAACATCGCGCTCGAGGCGATCCCGGTGATCGACGCGGCTCCGCTCGCCGCGGGCGGCGGTGTCGAAGCGGTGGCGCGCGAGCTGCGCGCCGCGGCCGAGGGCATCGGGTTCTTCTACGTGCGCAACCACGGCATTCCCGCGGAGCTGATCGCCCGGGTGGAGGAGGTCTCGCGCCGCTTCTTCGCCGCGCCGGCCGCGCTCAAGGCGCAGGTCGCGCCGCTCGACCGCCACCGCGGCTGGCTCAAGGTGGGCGAGGCGAAAATGTACGCCGGGGCCCGCGTCGACCTGAAGGAAAGCTTCGTGTGGGGGCTCGACGTCGCCGCGGACGACCCCGACTACCGGGCCGGCAACCGGATGCACGGTCCGAACCGCTGGCCCGACTTCCTGCCCGAGATGCGCCCGACGCTCAACGCCTACTTCGCGGCGGCGCAGGACTGCGGGCGGCGCCTCCTCGGCGCCTTCGCCACGAGCCTCGGCGTGCCCGCCGGGTACTTCAACGCGCGCTTTCACAAGCCCGTCACGCGCGGCACGCTGCTCTATTACCCGCCGCAGCCGCCGGACGCGGGCGAAGAACAGTTCGGCGTCGCGCCGCACACCGACTACGGCGTCATCACGCTGCTGCACCAGGACGCCAACGGCGGCCTGCAGGTGCGCTCGCGCAGCGGCGAATGGGTCATGGCCCATCCCATCCCGGGCACGCTCGTCATCAATGTCGGCGATCTCCTTTCGCGCTGGACCAACGACCGGTTCCAGTCCACGCCGCACCGCGTCGTCAATACCTCGGGCCGCGAGCGCTATTCGATCGCCGTGTTCCTGGACCCGGACTACGACACGCCCATCGTCCCGGTGACGCTCGACGGCGAGCGCTCGCGCTACCCCGCCGTGGGCTGCGGCGAATACATTCTTTCGCGCTTCGACAAGTCGTTCGCCTACCGCACCAAGGCCGAGCCGGCCCCGCCGGGCTAGGCGCGGCCTCGGCCCCGCCGGCCCCCCTAGGCGCGGCCGTACACCGGCACCACCGCGCCGCGCACGGTGCGGTTCTCGGGCGAGACGAGGAAGGCGATCGCCTCGGCCACTTCCTCGA
Organism: Burkholderiales bacterium; assembly: GCA_035540415.1. Taxonomy (GTDB): domain Bacteria; phylum Pseudomonadota; class Gammaproteobacteria; order Burkholderiales; family SG8-39; genus SCGC-AG-212-J23. Next base: position 1,939 of record DATLGR010000441.1, read on the forward strand.
CCTTCGGCCAGCGCGTGTGCTCGGCCTTCGGCATCGCGGCACGGTTGGCCGGCGTGTCGAGGATGGAGGGCGCCACCGCGTTCACCCAGATGCCTTCGGGGGCGAGCTCCTCGGCGAGGCTTTGCGTGAGCGCCGCGACGGCCGCTTTCGAGGCGGCGTAGGCGCTCATCCCCGCGCCCAGGCGCGGCTCGAGCGCCGGGCGCGCCGCGACGTTGACGATGCGCCCGCCGCGCCCGCCCGCGCGCATCGCGTGCACGGCGGCGGCGCAGCACAGGAAGCAGGTGCGCAAATTCACCCTGAGCTGCGACTCGAGATGCGCCGCGTCGGCCTCCGCAATCCCGGCCATGGCGAAGCCGCCGGCGAGGTGCACCGAGGCGAAAAGGCCCGGCACGCCGGCGAAGAAGCGCTGCACCGCCGCCTCGTCGGCGAGATCGACCGCCTCGGCGATGCGCACCTGCGCGTGGGTCCGATAGGGAAAATCGGCGAGCTCGCGCGGCTCGACGCAGGGCACATGGCAGCGCGCGCCCGCCGCGACCAGGCGCGCCAGCGCGGCGCGCCCGAGCGCGCCGGTGCCGCCGGTAACCACCACGTCGAGGCCGTTCACGCAGTCCGGTTCATCTCGGCTTGCGGGCGAGGAAAGAATAGCCGAAGACCTCGAACTGCCGCGCCTTCTTCTCGCCGCCCGCCTCGCCGAACGTGTCGACCTTCGGGCCAACGCGGATGTCGACGAAGCCGATCTCCGCGAGCATCGCTTTCCAGCCTTCGCACGGAAGGCCGCCGGCGATTCAGGCCGTCCAGAGATCGATGTTGCGCAGCGCCGATTCGGGCACCGGCTTGCCGTTCGCGATGTCGGCGAACTGCAGCCATCCGCCCGGGCGCAGCACGCGCCAGATCTCCTGGAACGCGCGCCGCTTGTCGGCGCAGAGGTTGATCACGCCGTTGCTGATGACCGCGTCGGCCCAGCCGTCCTCGACCGGCATTTCCTCGATCAGCCCCTCGCGGAACGCGACGTTTGCGAGCCCCATTTCGGCGGCGGCGGCGCGCGAGCGCTCGAGCATCTCCTGCAGCATGTCCACGCCGAGCACCCGGCCCTGCGGGCCGACCTGGTGCGCGGCGATGAAGCAGTCGAAGCCCGCGCCCGAGCCGACATCGATCACGCGCTCGCCGGCCTCCAGGCGCCGCAGCGAGAAGGGATTCGCCACGCCGGCGAAGGACTCGACGGCGCGCTCGGGCATCGCGTCCACGACGCCCTGCTCGTAGCCCAGGCGCCGCGCGAGCGGCCGGCCGGTATGGAAGTGGTACTCGCCGCGCGGATTCGTGGCGACGTCGCGGTACTTGCTCTTGACCTCCTCGCGCAGCGCGCGGGGGTCGACCGGCGTTTCTGCCTTCATGCGTGCTCCTCCATGGTCAGAAGCTCAACGTTGCGGCGCCCTGCTTGATCTGCTCGTGCATCACGCTCGCGCCCGTGATGATCACGCCCTCGATCAGGTCCTGCTGCTCGTAGCCCCGCGCCTTCACGCAGGGCGTGCAGGCCCACACCGTGCCGCCGCGCTTCATGAAGTCCTGCACCAGCTCGCGCAGCGGGCTGAGCGGCGCCACCGTGGTGAGCTCGATGGCGCGCTTGCGCACGAGATCCACGGAGGCGCTCGTCAGAAACACCGACACCTTCAGCCCGGCGGTAAGGCCGCCGCAGGCGATGGTGAAGGCCACCGACGATACTTCATGGTCGGCGCCGTGGGTCATCAGCACGACAAGATTGCGGGTTGCGTTCTCTGCCATTGCGGTTCTCCGGCTGGTTGAAATTCAACGGAACGGCCCGGCGGCCCATTTTCCCCCTCTGGCGCGCAGGCGCAAGACCCGGCCGCGCACTGGCGGAGATGAGGACCGCCAAGCCCGGACATCAGGACGAAGCAAGGGCGACATGCGTGCGGACGGGCCACTCGAGGGCGCCGGAGGCGAGGTAGCGGCTAAGCGCGAGCCGCATCTCGTCGCGCAGGCACGCGCGCTCCTCGGCTCCGAGGCTGGCGAGGGCGAAGCGCGAGGCGACCGATCCGGCGGCGTTCGCCTCGATGAAGTCCTCCACGGAGGTGAACCGCGCCTTCGATGGCGCCACAACCACGCGCACTTCGGCGTACCCCGCCTCGCGGAAGGCGCCGGCGAGCGTCTCGGGGTCTTCCAGGCTGAATCCACGCGATGGGCCGGTGGGATCGCGCCCAAGGCGTGCGAGCGCGTCGAACATCGCCTGGTGGGCGGCGCTGGCGGCAGGGGGTCCCCACGCGCTCGCCACGACGCGCCCCCCCGGGCGGAGCACGCGGCGCATCTCGCGGAGCGCCTCGGCGCGATCGGGAAAGAACTGCAATCCTTGCAGGCACAGGCAAAGATCGAAGACCGCCGCGCCGAAGGGCAGCTCGAGGGCGCTGGCGCAATGCCATTGCGCGTGCGTCCCTTCCTCTTCGGATGCGCGTACGGCCACTGCGAGCATGGCCGCATCGATGTCCACGCCGGCCGCGCGGCCGAGCCGCGCCCGCCGCGCTGCGAGGCGCAGAGCGACGCCGGTTCCGCAGGCAACGTCCAGGACTGCCTCGCCATCCCGCGGCGCGGCGAGCTCGAGGACGCGCTCGGCGCTCGGACCGAGGAACCCGGGCACAAGTCGCCGCTCGTAGGCATCGGCGGCCGCGGTGTTCACGCCGGGCGACAACACGTCAGACCGCGCGCGCGGCGTGTGCTGATCGGATCAGCACTGCGATCACGTCCGCCTCCGCGCACAACTCGCCGCGGCAGCTCACCCTGCACTCGACGAGCGCCTTGCGCTCGCTGAACTCCCGCACGCGTGCTCGCAGGTCCACCGCGTCCCCGATCGGTACCGGCTTGCGATAGTTCACGTTGAGCGCCGCGGTGACATACGAGAAGCGCAGCGCGCCGTCCAACTCCACCCCGGCCGCGCGGTGCGCGTACGCCGAGGCCGTCCAGATGCAATGGCAGTCGATCACCGCGGCGATCAGCCCGCCGTAAAGAAGCCCCGGGTAGCCAATGTGGTGAGGCTGCGGGCGCCATGCGCACACCACGTCGTCGCCAGCCCAGTAGCTCTTGATCTGCAGGCCGTGCTCGTTCAGCGCGCCGCAGCCGTAGCAATGGACCTTCACGGCATCCTGCAGGGCTCGGTACATGAGCGCCTCGTTGATCTCTCAAGCCGAAACGACGACGACGTCGCTCCGCACCACACCGTGCGAGTCCTGCCAGCGCAGCTCGAGCGCATCCCCGGGCTTCGCGCGCACAAGCCGGAACCCGATCAGCGGATCCTGCGACATCGAGCGCCCGAACTGCGCCGAGAGCACTGTCCTACCGTTGAGGCGTACATCAAAGCGCTGGATATAGCGCTCCGGGATCGGAGCGCCGTTAGCCAACCGGCGCAAGCCGTTCTCCATCGGGTGCCTGAGCAGGGCACGCACCAGCGCGCCCTCGCCTTCGCTTTGGGCCCGCGCGCGGATGGGCGGGGGTGGAACCGGATACTCCGGTGCCTCGGCATCGTCGGCGGAACAGGCGCCAGCCGATGCCTGCACCTGCTTCGCGACGCCATGACGTGTATCGCCGGCGAAAGCGACGACGCGCAGCACGGAACTCTCGGCAATCCTCGCCCGGAAGGCCGCGTACGGCGTGCAGTCGGCGGAAAACTCGAAGCGCGCGATGTAGGGAAATGGATTGCGATCGATAAAAACGGCGATCGCGTCCGTCCTTGGGATTGCGCTCGCCACCTCCACCGGCAGCACGGCCGGCGCATCGGAGAATGCCGGAACCTTGAGCTCGATGGCCGCTGCAGGCACGGCGCCGGCAGCTCCCGACTCGCCCAGCGCTTCGACGAGCGTGCGCGCGTCGAAAGCCCGCCGGTGGTCCGGCGCCGCCCGTGTCAGGCGGGCGAAACCGGCGTTTGCCGCCATCAGCGCCGCCGTGTGGTACAGAAA
>DATLGR010000442.1:0-10392 GCA_035540415.1 Burkholderiales bacterium
GCTCGTAGGGCCGCGAGAAAATCGGGTCGGAGGGCGCCTTGGCGCCGGGGCGCGCGCCGGAGCGCGCGGCGCCGCCGCGCCGCGAGGGCTCTCCCCCCATCAGGGTGGCGAGCGTGCCCGCATCGGGCTCGAAGCCGGGCACCAGTACGCGCTCGATCTTGCGTTTGATCAGCCGCTCGATGGCCGCAAGCGCCTCGAGGTCGCCGGGGGCGACCAGCGAGATCGCCTCGCCCGACTGCCCCGCCCGGCCGGTGCGGCCGATGCGATGCACGTAGTCCTCGGGCGAATGAGGGATGTCGAAGTTGATGACTTGCGGCAGCCCCTCGATGTCCAGGCCGCGCGAGGCGACATCGGTGGCCACCAGCACCGCGGTCTTGCCGCCCTTGAAGTCCTCCAGCGCCACGAGGCGCTCGGCCTGCGACTTGTCGCCATGGATGGCGTCGGCCTGGATGTGGTCCCGGCGCAGCTGGTGCGCGAGGCGGTTGGCGCCGATGCGAGTGCCGGTGAACACCAGCACCTGGCGCAGGCCCCGCGTCTGGATGAGGTAGGCGAGCAGCTCGCGCTTCTTCTCGCGGGCGACCGGATGCAAAACGTGCGTTACCAAATCGGCCACGGCGTTGGGCGCGGCCACCTGCACCTCGGCCGGGTCGCGCAGCATTCCCTTGGCGAGCGTGCGGATCTCCTCCGGGAAGGTGGCCGAGAACAGGAGGTTCTGCCGCTGCGCCGGCAGCAGCGCGATGATGCGCTTGATGTCGGGCAGGAAGCCCATGTCGAGCATCCGGTCGGCCTCGTCCAGCACCAGCATCGACACCTGGTTGAACATCACCGTCTTGTTCTGCACGTGGTCGAGCAGGCGCCCGGGCGTGGCGACGAGGATCTCGACGCCGCGGCGCAGCTCGGCGATCTGGGCATTCATGTCGACGCCGCCGTAGACCACGGTGCTTCGCAGCGGAACGTGCTTGCCGTAGTCGCGAAAGCTTTCCGCGACCTGGATGGCAAGCTCTCGGGTCGGCGTGAGCACCAGCGCCCGCACGGGATGGCGCGCCGGCGAAGCCGAGCTGCTCGCGTGCACGGCGAGGCGCTGCAGGATCGGCAGGGCGAAGGCCGCGGTCTTGCCGGTGCCGGTTTGGGCACCCGCCATGAGGTCGCGCCCGGCGAGCACCAGCGGAATGGCCTGCTCCTGCACCGGGGTCGGCTGGTCATAGCCGAGCTCCGTGACCGCGCGGATGAGCGCGGGGATCAGACCGAGTTGTTCGAAAGCCGTGGGGATGACAGCCCGTCCGCGAGAGAAACAGAAACCCTTGAAGTATAGGTCAATTCAGCGTGCGCGCCGACCGCTCGAGGGGCTCCGCCTCGTCGGCGCCGGGCAGGCGCAGCTCCATGTCCCAGTCGCTCTTCTTGACCGCGGCTTGCAGCAGCCGGCACAGCGAATGCAGCAGCACCGAGTCGAACGTGAGGGTAACGCCCTGACCTTCGGCCGGATGCAGCGCCACCACCGGCTGGCCGGCACGGTCGTGGCCGGTCTGGATGCGCGCGAGCAGCAGCGGCGTCTCGCCCAGAGGCCGGCTGCTTTCGCCGGCGTCGTAGGGCTTGGAGAAGTCGGCCTTGGACACCGCGTGCTCGTGCTCGAGGCCGAGGAGCGCCTTGCGCGCCTCGGGATTGGACTGCAGGCGGATGCGCGGGCTCGCCTCCTCGGCGAGCTTGACGAGCAGCGGCCAGAGCAGCTTCACGAATCGGCGCGTCAGCGCCAGGCGCAGCTCGACCGCCTCGCTGGTGGCCGCGAGCATCACCAGCCGGTCCTGCTCGGCGTCGTAGTCCACCTTGAGCTGATGCAGCCGCATGGGGCAATAGTATGCCCTTCAGCGCCCACGGATGCGCTCGACGAGCGCGGACGTCGAGCGCTCGTGCTCGAAGGGGATCGACTCCACGCGCCCGCCCGCGGCGAGGACCTCGCGGGCGCCGACGATGCGCTCGACCGGCCAGTCGCCGCCTTTCACGAGCACGTCCGGGCGGCTCTCGACGATGAGGCCGTGGGGGGTGTCCTCGTCGAACCAGGTGACGGCGTCCACCATCCCGAGCGCCGCGACGACGGCAAGGCGGTCCTGCAGCGGGTTGAGGGGGCGATCGGCCCCCTTGCCCAGCCGGCGCGCCGAAGCGTCGCTGTTCAGCGCCACCAGCAACGCCGCCCCGAGCGCGCGCGCCCGGGCAAGGTAGGTGACGTGGCCGCGGTGCAGCAGATCGAACACGCCGTTGGTGAAGACCAGCGGCCGCGGCAGCTGGCCGATCCACTCGCCGAGCGCCTCCGGGGCGCGGATCTTCGCGGCGAACGCCGGCGACTTCACGCGCCCGGCGGCGCGGGGACGAGCCCGGGCGCCGCGAACGGCCGGCAGATCCCGTCGCCTTCCTTGCAGTACTCGAAGATCTTGACCACCTTGCGCACGCCGCCGGTAGTGCGCGCGACCTCGACGGCCTCATCGGCCTCCTGCTCGCTCACCAGGCCGAGCAGGTACACGACCGCCGCCTCGGTCACCACCTTGACGTGCACCGGGTTCACCTTGTTGCCGTCCAGCAGGCGCGCCTTGACGCGCGAGGTGATGATCCCGTCGTTCGCCCGCGCGCCGAGCGTGGAGACCGGCGCGATCTGCAGCTCGTTGGCAATGCCGCGCACGTTACCCGCCTCGGCGGCGAGCCGCTCGATGTCGGCGCGCGCGGCCTCGTCGGGGACTTCGCCGGTGAGCAGCACCATGCGGTTGAACGAGGTCACGTTGACGTGCGTGGCGGTGCCGTAGCGCTCGCGCACGGCGCGCCGCACGCGAGTCTCGATGCTGTCGTCGTCGAACCGCGTGCCGGTGGTGCGCCGGTCCTCGATCGCCGACACCACCGCCGCGCCGCCGCCCAGCAGCGCCAGCTCGCAGCCCTGGGCCAGGATGATGAACAGCGCGAAGACTGCCCAGAGCCCCCGCCTCATGCGGCGCCCGCGAGCTGGTGGTCGATGGCGTCGCACAGGCAGTGCAGCGCGAGCAGGTGCACCTCCTGGATGCGGGCGGTGCGCGGATGCGGGACGCAGATATGCACGTCGTCGGCGCGCAGCAGCGCGCCCATCCTGCCGCCCCCGGCGCCGGTGAGCGCCACCACGCGCAGCCCGAGCGCCTGCGCCGCGCCGATCGCCTCGAGCACGTTGCGCGAGTTCCCGCTGGTGGAGAGCGCAAGCAGCACGTCGCCGCGCCGCCCGATGGCCCGCACCTGCTTGGAGAACACCTGCTCGTAGGCGTAGTCGTTGGCGATCGAGGTGAGCGTGGAGCTGTCGGTGGTGAGCGCCACCGCGGCGAGCGGCGCACGCTCGACCTCGAAGCGGTTGACGAGCTCGGCGGCGAAATGCTGTGCGTCGGCCGCCGAGCCGCCGTTGCCGCAGGCAAGCACCTTGGCGCCGCCGCGCAGCGCCTCGGCCATCAGCGCGCCGGCGCGGGCGATCGGCGCGGCGAGCGATTGCGAGGCATCGAGCTTGAGCTGGGCGCTTTCGGCGAACTGGGCCGCGGCTCGCGCAGCGAGCGTGGCTTCTCCTGTCATGCGAACGATTCTACACCGTCACTCGAGGAACACCTCGATCTCCAGGCGGCGCGCGCGGTACGGATGTGCCCGGCCGGGATAGGACACGAGGCGGCTGATGCGCGCCTGCAGCGGCTCTCCGCGGTCGAGGCCCCACGCGAGCGCGGCGTTGTCGCGCCTCGGCACATAGCCGAGCTTGCGCCCGCGCCACGCCACCGCGACCGCGTTCGGGTCATGCGGATTGCCGGCCTCGCGCTCGAGCGAGAGCCGGTCGCCGACGCCGAGCGCGGGCCAGAGCTCGCCCGCCGCGTAATAGCGCAAGCCCGCGAGCGGCGCCGAGTGCACGAGCAGGCGCACGCTGGGTTCGTTCGCCTGCGCGGCGCCGAGCGCGGCCGACAGCAGCAGCGCGGCGGCGCTATTCGCCGAACGCATCGCGGATCCATTTCAGGTCGCCCGCCGGCCCGTCGAGGAGCATCACGTCGAAGCGGCAAGGCGTTGGCGCGCGGCGCGCGAGGTACAGCCGCGCCGCCGCGAGCAGCCGCGCGCGCTTGGCGGCCGTGACGCTCTCGCCGGCGCCGCCGAAGGCGAACGCCCGGCGCATGCGCACCTCGACGAACACCAGCACGCCTCGCTCCTCCGCCACGAGGTCGATCTCGCCGTGCCGGCAGCGCCAGTTGCGCTCCAGGATGCGCAGCCCGGCGCCGCGCAGCGCCTCGGCGCACCGATCCTCGGCTCGCGTGCCCGCGCGGTTCATGGCAGGCTTAACGGCCGCGGCCCGGCCGCGGTTGACTCCCAATGTCCACACTGTTCGTCATCGCCACCCCGATCGGCAACCTCGCCGACGTCAGCGAGCGCGCCCTGACGGTGCTGCGCGAGTGCGATGTCGTGGCCTGCGAAGACACGCGCACCACGCGCACGCTTCTCGAGCGCCATGGCATCGCCGCGCGGACCGTGGCGCTGCACGCGCACAACGAGCCGACCGCGGCGGCGAGCCTCGTCGCCGCGCTGCAGGCTGGCCAGCGCGTCGCCCTCGTGTCGGATGCGGGCACGCCGGGGCTGTCGGATCCCGGCGCGCTGCTGGTCGAGGCGGCGCACCGCGCCGGGGTGCGCGTGAGCCCGGTTCCGGGGCCCAGCGCCGCGGCGGCGGCCTTCTCGATTGCGGGCTTCCCGGGCGGCCGGTTTCTGTTCGCGGGATTCCTGCCCTCCACGGCGGCGGCACGCCGCAAGGCGCTCGACGCGCTCGAGCTGCCCTACCCCGTGGTGCTTTTTGAGGCGCCGCACCGCGTCCTGGAGGCGACGCAGGACCTCGCGGCGCGCTTCGGCCCCGCCCGCGAGCTCGTCATCGCCCGCGAGCTCACCAAGAAGTTCGAGGAAGTGGCGCGCCTGCCGCTCGGCGAGGCGGCCGGATGGCTGCAGGCCGCGCCCCACCGGCAGCAGGGCGAGTTCGTGCTGGTGCTCGCCGCGGGCGCGGCGCGCGCGCCGGCGCAGGCCGACGCCGAGCGCGCGCTCGACGTCCTCCTGACGGCGCTGCCCGCAAGCGAGGCGGCGCGGCTCGCCGCGCGCATCACCGGCGTGCCGCGGCGCGAGCTCTACCGCCGCGCGCTCGAGCGGGCGAAGCAGGAGCGGCGCGCCAAGTAGAATCCGCTTGTGGACCGGATCACCCTTCGCCGCCCCGACGACTGGCACCTGCACCTGCGCGACGGACCCGCCATGGCGAGCGTGCTCGCCGACTCGGCGCGCCGCTTCGGGCGCGCCATCGTCATGCCCAATCTCAAGCCCCCGGTGCGCACCACGGCGGAGGCCCTCGCCTACCGCGGCCGCATCCTCGCGGCGCTGCCGGCGGGCGCGAAGTTCGAGCCGCTGATGACCCTGTACCTCACCGACGACACGGCGCCCGAGGAAATCTCGCGCGCCCGCCTGTCCGGGCAGGTGCACGCGGTCAAGCTCTATCCCGCGGGCGCCACGACGCATTCGGACGCCGGGGTGACGCGGATCTCGCGCTGCTTCCATGCCCTGGAGCGCATGCAGGAGGTCGGGATGCCGCTGCTCGTGCACGGCGAGTCCACCGATCCCGCGGTGGACGTCTTCGATCGCGAGAAGGCGTTCCTCGAGGAGACGCTCGGGCCGCTGGTCGAGCGCTTCCCCGGCCTCAAGGTCGTGCTGGAGCACATCACCACGCGGGATGCGGTGCAGTACGTCGAGGTGACCGGCGCGAACGTCGCGGCGACCATCACCGCGCACCATCTGCTCATGAACCGCAACGCGCTGTTCCTGGGCGGCATCCGGCCGCACCACTACTGCCTGCCGGTGCTCAAGCGCGAGGAGCACCGCGAGGCCCTGGTGCAGGCGGCCGTGTCGGGCAACCCCAAGTTCTTCCTCGGCACCGACAGCGCGCCGCACCCGCGCGGCGACAAGGAGGCCGCCTGCGGCTGCGCCGGCATCTACACGGCGCACGCCGCGCTCGAGCTGTACGCGGTCGCGTTCGAGGAGGCGGGACGCCTCGAGCGCCTCGAGGGCTTCGCGAGCCTGCACGGGGCGCGCTTTTATGGGTTGCCGCCGAATGAAGCAACCGTCACGCTGGCGCGCGAATCGTGGACGGTGCCGGCGACCATCCCGTTCGGCGACCGCGAGCTCGTGCCGCTGCGCGCCGGCGAATCGCTGCCCTGGAAACTGATCTAAGCCATCCGATCTACGAGGCGGTGCGGCCCTGGCTCGAGCGGTTGCGGGCGCCGACGCTCCAGCAGCTGAATGCGCTTGCCGGCGAGGCGAAGCTGCGTACGTTCAGCGGGCGCGCGGTGCAATTCGTGCCGCCCGGCGATGACGGCGGCCCCTATGAAGTGCGGGTCTTCGAGACCGGGCGCGTGGAGACACGGCCCGGCAACCGGCACGATCTGTTCAACGCCCTCGCCTGGCTCGCCTTCCCGCGCACCAAGGCGCTGATCAACGCGCTGCACGCGGCCGAGATTCCGCGCGAGAGCGGCCGGCGCGGCCGCAAGCGCGATCTCCTCACCCTCCTGGATGAAGGGGGCGCGATCGTTACCTGCGCCGACCCGCACCTCGTGGCGCTCGTGCACGGCTTTCGCTGGAAAGAGCTGTTCTGGGAGCGGCGCGAGGAGGTGCGCAGCGCCATGCGCGTGGTGGTGCTCGGCCATGCCACGCTCGAGCAGGCGGCAGCCCCCTGGCCGGGCATCACCTGCAAAGCGCTCTTCGCTCCCCCCGGCCCCGACGCGGACCTCGCCGCCGCGCAATGGCTGGCCGCGCTCCCGGCATCGGCGACGCCGAAGCTGCTCGCACCGCTGCCGGTGTTCGGCTTGCCCGGCTGGCACCCGGCGAGCGCGACCGAGGCGTTTTACGACGACGCGCGCTACTTTCGTCCGCTCCGGCGCGAGGCGGGCGCGGTAAAATGATTTCGGGAGTCGGCCAGGCAGCCGCTGCCCCGGGGGCGCGAGCCCGGCGAGGGCAGAGGAAAGTCCGGGCTCCGCAGAGCAGGATGCAGGGTAACGCCCTGGCACGGCGACGTGACGAAGAGGGCCACAGAGACGAGTCCCCGGCAGCGCGGGTCACACCGCAACCCCGGGGGGTGAAACGCGGCAACCTCCATCCGGAGCAACACCAAATAGGCAAGCGCAGTGCGGCATCGCCGTACGGAAGGCCGGCTCGGCCAAGCTTGCGGGTAGGTGGCTAGAGCCCGGGCGCGAGCCCGGGCCCAGAGGAATGGCTGCCGGCGCGGTGCGGGGCGACCCGACCCGCGCGCACAGAACCCGGCTTACAGGCCGTCTCCCATTGCTCGAGGAAGGGCGGGCACCGATAATCGTGGCCACGCCCATGCAGGACCGGCTCAACCAGAACGACGTCACCAACCGAGTGAATGTCGAGGACCCCGAGCAGGTCCGCGACGCCGTGCTCGCGCTGTTCGCCGCGCGCTACCCGGGAACCGACTTCGCGCAGCTCGCGCACGGATTCGACGACTTTCGCGCCCTGTACGAGGGCAGCTTCCCCGGCTACCTGGCCTGCGACACGCTCTACCACGACGTGCGCCATACGCTCGACATGACCCTCGCCACGGCCAGGCTGATCGACGGCCACGACCGCAGCGCGCCGCCCGGCGAGCGTCTCGGCGCCCGCCGCGCCATGCTGGGCGTGCTGGTTGCTCTGCTGCACGACTGCGGCTACGTGCGCCGCGCCTCCGAGACCGACGTGCCCAACGGCGCGGTGTTCACCAAGTCGCACGTCAGCCGGGGCGCCGCGTTTGCCGCGGCCTACCTGCCGCAGATCGGCTTCGCCGCGGAGGCTGCGCTCGGCGCGCAGCTCGTGCACTTCACCGGCTACGAGATGGACATCGACGACATTCCGGTGTCGCAGCCACGGGACCGCCTGCTCGGCTGCATCGTCGGCACCGCCGACCTCCTCGGCCAGATGTCGGATCGCATGTACCTCGAGAAATGCCGCGAGTTCCTCTACGAGGAGTTCGTCTGGGGCGGCGTCGCCCGCGAGCAGCTGCCCGACGGCCGGGAGGTGGTGCGCTATGCCTCGCCCGAGGACCTCATCATCAAGACGCCCGGGTTCTACGAGTACGTGGCGCGGGCGCGCATCGAGCGCAAGCTCGGCGCCGTGGACCGCTACGCCGAGGCGCATTTCGACGGCCCCAACCTCTACCAGTCGGAGCTCGAGCGCAACATGCGCTTCCTGCGCGAGGTGATCGAGACCGCCGAGCTGCACCGGCTGCGCCGCTACTGCTACTCGCTTTCGGCGCGTCCCCGCCTCGCCGCCTGAGCCGGGCGGCTCGCGGCTAGGACAGCTGCTGCACCAGCCAGCGCGCCGTCCGCAGCAGGCGCGCATCGTAGCCGCGGCGTCCGACGAGCTGCACGCCGAGCGGCAGCCGGTTCGCCCCCTGCATGAGCGGCAGCGAGATCGCCGGCATGCCGAGCAGCGTCCACAGGGTGCAGAAGGCCGGGTCGCCGGTGGAGTCGAGGCCTTTGGGCGCGGTGCCCGGGGCGGCCGGCGTCACGATGGCATCGTAGCGCTCCATGAAGAGCTCGTCGAAGCTCTCCGCCACCGGCGCGACCGCGCGCCGCGCGCGCCAATAGTCCACCGCGCGCACTTCGCGGCCGCGCTCGATCAGCTCGCGCAGCTTCGGCGAGAGACGTTCGCGGCCGGTGAGCCATTCCCGCTCGAAGCTCGCCGCCATGTCGGCTTCCATGATGGTCTTGTGCCAGTCCCAGGCCGCGCCAGCCGAGGGAAAGAGCTCCACCTCCTCGAGGCGCTCGCCGAGCGCTTCGCGCAGCTCGCCGAACGCTTCTCTCGCGTCCTCGTCGACGCGGTCCCAGTACGGGGTCCTGATGAAGGCGAGCACCGGCGCGATGGGTGGCTCTTCCGCCGCGAGCCGGCGAAACGGCACGCGCGCCCGAGGCCGGGTGTCGGGATCGCCCTCGTCGTGGCCGGCGAGCGTCTCCGTGAGCAGCGCAATGTCCTCCAGCGAGCGGGCGAAGCACCCGACATGGTCGAGGGCGCGCGAAAGCTCGAGGATTCCGGAGCGCGGGATAAGGCCGTGCGTGGGCTTGAAGCCGTAGACGCCGCAAAAGGCCGCCGGACGGATCACCGAGCCGTTCGTCTGGCTGCCCAGCGCGAGGGGCACCATGGCCGCGGCCACCGCCGCCGCCGAGCCGCTCGACGAGCCGCCGGGAGTGTGCTCCGGGTTGTGCGGGTTGCGCGTCTTGCCGGGATGGAAATACGCGCATTCGGTGGTCACCGCCTTGCCCAGGATCACCGCGCCGGCGGCGCGCAGGCGCGTCACCACCGCCGCGTCGTTCCGCGGGGTGCGCCCCTGATGCAGCACCGTACCGTTCTCCGTCGGCATGTCGGCAGTGTCGATGATGTCCTTCACGGCCACCGGCACGCCGTGCAGCGGACCGATGGGCTCGCCCAGGCGCTTGCGCTCGTCGGCGGCGCGCGCTTGCGCCAGCGCATGCTCCTCGTCGAGGAAGGCGAAGGCCTGTACCGTCGACTCGAGGCGGCGGATGCGCTCGAGGCATCCCGCCACGAGCTCCTCGGCGCTCATCGTGCCTTCGCGGATGCGGCTCGCCGCCTCGGTTGCGGACAGATCCGCCAGCGCCTCACCGCGCATAGAGCACGCTCGGCAGCCACAGCCCGATCGCCGGCCAGAGATAGAGAAGGACGATGGCAATCACCTGGATTCCCATGAACGGCAGCATGCCGAGGAAGATCTGGTTCAGCGTCACGTGCGGCGGCGACACGCCCTTGAGATAGAACGCCGCCATGGCCACCGGCGGCGAGAGGAATGCGGTCTGCAGGTTGAGCGCCACCAGCAGCCCGAAGAACAATGGGTTGATGTCGAAGTGCGGCAGCAGGGGAACGAAGATCGGCATGAAGATGACGATGATCTCGGTCCACTCGAGCGGCCAGCCGAGCAGGAAGATGAGCACCTGCGCGAGGATCATGAACTGCAGCGGCGTGAGGTCGAGCGAGAGCACCCAGCGCTCCACCAGCTCCTGGCCGCCCAGGAGCGCGAAGGAAGCGGAGAAAATCGACGAGCCGACGAACAGCCAGCACACCATGGCGCTCGTCTTGGCGGTGAGGAAAGACGATTCCTTCACGATGCTGCCCACCTCGCGCGTGGTGCGCCAGAATGCGGCGGCGCGCCGGCCGATGGCGGCGCGCCAGTGCTCGGCGAAGCGGTAGGCGACGGTGAGCAGGAAGCCGCCAAACGCCCCCACCGCCGCGGCCTCGGTGGGCGTCGCGAGGCCAAACATGATCGAGCCGAGCACCGAGAGGATCAGCAGCGCGAGCGGAAAGAACGAGGTCAGCAGCATCTTGAAGACCTGGAAC
>DATLGR010000443.1:0-7938 GCA_035540415.1 Burkholderiales bacterium
GTGCAGCGTGTGCTCGCCGACGCGCACGTGGCGCGCCTCGCGCCGCAGGCGCGCGCCGCCGCACTCGGGGCAGGGCTGCGTGCTGCGCAGCTTGCCGAGCTCCTCGCGCACGACCGCCGAGTCGGTCTCGCGGTAGCGGCGCTCATGGTTGGGGATCACGCCTTCGAAGGGGTGCTGCTTCACGGTGGTGCGGCCGCGCTCGCCGGCGTAATGAAAAGGGATCGCTTCGCGGTCCGAGCCGTAGAGGATCAGGTTCTGGATGCGCTCCTCGAGCATTTCCCAGGGCTGCTCGAGATCGAAGCGGTAGTGGCGCGCGAGCGACTGGAGCATGGCGTGGTAGAAATGGTTGCGCCGGTCCCAGCCGCGGATGGCGCCGCTCGCGAGCGACAGGTTGGGGTGGGCCACGATGCGCCGCGGGTCGAAGTACTCCATCGTGCCGAGGCCGTCGCAGCGGCCGCAGGCGCCCATCGGGTTGTTGAACGAGAACAGGCGCGGCTCGAGCTCCGCAACGGCGTAGTCGCAGCGCGGGCAGCTGAAGCGGGCGGAAAAAAGGTGCTCGCGGCCCGAGTCGGTCTCGATGACCACGGCGCGCCCGTCGGCGTGGCGCAGCGCCGTCTCGAACGACTCGGCGAGGCGCTGCTTCGCCTCGGCGCGGGCGCGCAGCCGGTCGATCACCACGTCGATCGAATGCTTCACGTTCTTCGCCAGGCGCGGCGCGGCGTCGAGCTCGTGCACCCGGCCGTCGACGCGCACCCGCGTGAAGCCCTGCGCGCGCAGCTCGTCGAAGAGCTCCGCCTGCTCGCCCTTGCGGCCGGCAAGGACCGGGGCGAGGATCATGAGCCGCGTGTCCTCGCCCAGCGCGAGCGCCTGGTCGACCATCTGCGCCACGCTCTGCGCCTGCAGCGGCAGGCCGTGCGCCGGGCAATAGGGGGTGCCGGCCCGCGCGAAGAGCAGCCGCAGGTAGTCGTGGATCTCCGTCACGGTGCCGACCGTCGAGCGCGGGTTGTGGCTCGCGGCCTTCTGCTCGATCGCGATGGCCGGCGAGAGCCCCTCGATGAGATCGACGTCGGGCTTCTCCATGAGCTGCAGGAACTGCCGCGCGTACGCCGAAAGCGATTCCACGTAGCGGCGCTGCCCTTCCGCGTACAGCGTGTCGAAGGCGAGCGAGCTCTTGCCCGAGCCGGAGAGGCCGGTGATCACGACGAGCGAATTGCGCGGCAGCTCGACGCTGAGGTTCTTGAGATTGTGGGTGCGCGCTCCGCGGATGCGGATGCTGTCCATCGAGGCGTGGCGAAAAGTAAACTTGCTACTATATCCCGTTTCGAAATCCCGCCTCCAGGTTTTCCATGCAAGAACGGATGAGCCGCGCCGAGCTGCGCGCGGGCGCAAGCCTCGCCGGCGTGTTCGGCCTGCGCATGCTCGGCCTGTTCCTCATCCTGCCGGTGTTCGCCGTGCACGCGCCGCATCTCGCCGGCGGCGACAACCTCACTCTGGTCGGCATTGCGCTGGGCGCCTACGGCCTCGCCCAGGCGATCCTGCAGATTCCGTTCGGCATGGCCTCCGATCGCTGGGGGCGCAAGCCCGTGATCTACGTCGGGCTCGTGGTGTTCGCGGCCGGCAGCTTCGTCGCCGCCGGCGCCACCGACATCTGGACGGTGATCGCCGGCCGCGTGCTGCAGGGCGCCGGCGCGATCTCCTCGGTCGTGGTCGCGCTCGCGGCGGATCTCACGCGCGAGCAGCACCGCACCAAAGTCATGGCGATGATCGGCTCGATGATCGGGCTGGTGTTCGCGCTGTCGCTGGTGGGCGCGCCGCTGCTGTACCAGTGGATCGGCATGGCGGGGCTCTTCGCCCTCACCGGCCTGCTCTCGCTCGCGGCCATCGCCGTGGTGCGCTCGCTCGTTCCCGATGCGCCGCCGCGGCCGAGCGTCGCGCCGACGGGCGGCGGCAGCCTCTTCCAGGCCGAGCTGCTGCGCGTGAACCTGGGCATCTTCGTCCTGCACATGGTGCAGATGGCCATGTTCGTCGTGGTGCCGCTGCGGCTGGTACAGGCCGGCCTCGCGCTGCCGATGCACTGGCAGGTGTACCTGCCGGTCGTGCTCGCCTCCTTCACGGTCATGGTGCCGGCGATCCTCCATGCGGACCGCCGGCAGCGGCCCAAGCCGGTCCTGCTCGGAGCGGTCGGCGTCCTGGCGCTCGGCCAGGCGCTCTTCGCCGGCGCCGAAGGGCTTCTCGCCCATGCGCTTTTGCTGTTCGTCTTCTTTGCCGCCTTCAACGTCCTGGAGGCGATTCTGCCGTCGCTCGTCACGCGCTACGCCCCGGCGGGGGCGCGCGGCGCCGCCATCGGCGTGTATAACACCACCCAGACGCTGGGGCTTTTCGTGGGGGGCCTCCTCGGGGGCTGGCTCGCCGCCAGCTTCGGCGGCGCCGCCGTGTTCGCGCTCGGCGCGGCCCTGTGCGCCGTGTGGCTCGCGGCCGCGCTCGGCATGCGCCCCCCGGCCCCGGTCAACGGAATCTCGAGCCTGACGTTGTCCATTCCAGCCGGGGTGCGAATCGAGGGCTTGCGGGAGGCGCTGGCCGCCGTGCCCGGCGTGCACGAGGCGGAGATCCTGCGCGAGGAGCGCGTCGCGCGGCTGAAGGTCGTCGCCGGGCAGTGGGATGAAATGGCCGTGCGAAAATTAATCACAGGAGAGGCATGACATGGCATCGGTGAACAAGGTCATCGTGGTGGGAAACCTCGGGCGCGATCCGGAAACGCGGTACATGCCCGATGGGGCGGCCATTACCAACGTATCGGTCGCCACCTCGTTCCAGTGGACCGACAAGGCGAGCGGCGAAAAGAAGGAGGAGACCGAGTGGCATCGGGTCGTCTTCCGCGGCAAGCTGGCCGAAGTCGCGGGCGAGTACCTGAAAAAGGGCTCGCAGGTGTACGTCGAAGGACGCCTGCGCACCCGCAAGTGGCAGGACAAGGAAGGCCAGGAGCGCTACACCACCGAGATCATGGCCACGGAGATGAAGATGCTCGGGTCCCGGGCCGGCGCGGGCGAGCCGCGGGCAGACGCTCCACCGGCGGAATCCCGGGGGTCGGAGGCCAAGGCGCCGAAAAAGCCGGCGGGCAAGTTCGACGACCTCGAGGACGACATCCCCTTCTGACCCTTGAGAGCGGCGTTTTCGTCCCAAAATCATCGATATAATCGCGACCCGCTCCGGACAAGGACAACCAGCATGCCGATTTACGAATATCGCTGCGAAGCCTGCGGTCACCAGCAGGAGTTCCTGCAGAAGGTGAGTGAGCCGCCGCTCACCGAGTGCCCGGTGTGCCACAAGCCGAGCTTCAACAAGCTGCTGAGCGCGGCCGGGTTCCAGCTGAAGGGCAGCGGCTGGTACGTGACGGACTTCCGCAACAAGGGCTCCAAGCCGGCCGAGTCAAAGGCCGAGACGAAGACCGAGACGAAAACCGAGACCAAAACCGAGACGAAGACCGACCCCAAGACCGACAGCAAGCCCGAACCCAAGTCCGAGGCCCTGACCTGAAGCACGGCCCGCGAAGCGGGCGGCCCGGCCCCGGCCGGGCTTTTTATTTTCCAGACCCTTGAAGAAGTACCTTATCACCGGCCTGCTCATCTGGATCCCGCTCGTCATCACGATCTGGGTGCTGAAGGTCATCGTCGACGTGCTGGACCAGTCGCTGCTGCTCCTGCCCGACGCGCTGCGCACCGAGAACTGGCTCGGGGTCCACATTCCCGGCATGGGGGCCATCCTCACCCTCGTGATCGTGTTCGTCACCGGGGTGTTCGCCACCAATTTCTTCGGCGCCCAGCTGGTCGAGGTGTGGCACGAGATCCTGCACCGCATCCCGGTGGTCAATTCCATCTATTCCAGCGTGAAGCAGATCTCCGACACGCTGTTCTCCTCCAGCGGCCAGGCGTTCCGCAAGGCGCTGCTCGTGCAGTGGCCGCGCGAGAACATGTGGACCATCGCCTTTCTCACCGGCGCGCCGGGGCACGGCGTCGCCCGGCACCTGCCCGAGGACTGCGTCGCCGTGTACGTCCCGACCACGCCCAACCCCACGGGCGGTTACTTCGTGATCGTGGCGCGCCGCCACGTGGTCGAGCTCGACATGACGGTCGACCAGGCGCTGAAATACATCATCTCCATGGGCGTGGTGCCGCCCGCGGAACGGCCGGGAAAGTAGGTTGACCATGCGAACCCACTACTGCGGCGAGCTCGAAGCCGCGCTCGTCGATCAGGTCGTCAGCCTGTGCGGCTGGGTGCATCGGCGCCGCGACCACGGCGGGGTGATCTTCATCGACCTGCGCGACCGCGAGGGGCTCGCCCAGGTGGTGGTGGACCCCGATCGCCCGGAGGCGTTTGCCGCGGCCGAGCGCGTGCGCAGCGAGTTCGTCCTGCGCGTGCGCGGGAAGCTGCGCCGGCGGCCCGCGGGCACCGTCAACCCGGAGCTGCGCTCGGGCGAGGTGGAGCTGCTCGCCCACGAGCTCGAGATCCTCAATCCCTCGGTGCCGCCACCGTTCCAGCTGGACGAGGAGCATCTCAACGAGAACACGCGCCTGGCACACCGGGTGCTCGACCTGCGTCGCGAGCCCATGCAGCGCAACCTGCGACTGCGCTACCGCGTCGCAATGGCGGTGCGGCGCTACCTGGACGAGCAGGGCTTCATCGACATCGAGACGCCCATGCTGACGCGCTCCACGCCCGAAGGCGCGCGCGACTACCTGGTGCCCAGCCGCGTGCATCCCGGCGAATTCTTCGCCCTGCCGCAGTCGCCGCAGCTCTTCAAGCAGCTCCTGATGGTGGCCGGTTTCGACCGCTACTATCAGATCGTCAAGTGCTTCCGCGACGAGGACCTGCGGGCCGACCGGCAGCCGGAGTTCACCCAGATCGACGTCGAGACGTCCTTCCTGGACGAGCGCGCCATCCAGGACCTGATGGAGCGCATGGTGCGCGAGGTGTTCCGCGGCGTGCTCGGCGTCGAGCTGCCGGGCCCGTTTGCGCGCCTCACGCATGCGCAGGCCATCGCGCGCTACGGCTCCGACAAGCCGGATCTGCGCATCGCGCTGGAGCTCACCGAGCTGACCGAGGTCATGCGCAGCGCCGAGTTCAAGGTCTTCCGTCAGGCCGCGGACATGCCAGGCGGGCGCGTCGCGGCGCTGAGGGTCGGCGCGGAGCTCTCCCGCAAGGAGGTCGACGACTACGCCGCGTTCGTGGCGAACTACGGCGCCAAGGGGCTTGCGTACATCAAGGTGAACCCCGACGGGCTGCAGTCGCCCATCGTCAAGTTCCTGTCGGCGGGCATCCTCGACCAGGTGCTCGAGCGCACCGGCGCGCGGCCCGGGGACTACGTGTTTTTCGGCGCCGACAAGGCGAAGGTGGTCAACGATGCCCTCGGCGCCCTTCGCGTCAAGGTGGCCCAGGACAAGGGTCTCGTGCAGCCCGGCTGGCAAGCGCTGTGGGTCGTCGACTTCCCCATGTTCGAATGGGATGAGGAGGGCCGCCGCTGGGGCGCCATGCACCATCCGTTTACCGCGCCGAAGGATGGCCATGAGGATCTCCTCGCGACCGACCCCGGCCGCGCCCTGTCCAAGGGCTACGACCTGGTGCTGAACGGCTGGGAAATCGGCGGCGGCTCGGTGCGTATCCACCGCGCCGAGGTGCAGGCCAAGGTGTTCCGGGCGCTCGGCATCTCCGAGTCCGAGGCGCGCGCGAAATTCGGCTTTCTGCTCGACAACCTGCAATACGGGGCGCCGCCGCACGGGGGCATCGCCTTCGGCCTGGACCGTCTCGTCGCCCTGATGGCCGGCGCCGAGTCGATCCGCGACGTGATCGCCTTCCCGAAAACGCAGCGCGCGCAGGACCTGCTCGTGGGCGCGCCGAGCGCCGTGGACGAGAAGCAGCTGCGCGAGCTCGGGCTGCGCCTGCGGGACAAGCCGAACGCCTGATGCGGGCGCTCGCCCTGCTGGCATTCCTGTGCTGGCTCGGCGTGCCGCCCGCCGGCGCCGGCGAGGTCACCGTGGCGGAGCTGCCGCCGGAGGCGCGCGCCACGCTGGCGCTGATCCGCGCCGGCGGGCCCTTTCCTTACCGCCAGGACGGGCGCACGTTCCATAACCGCGAGAAGCTCCTGCCGCGCCGGCCGGCGGGGTATTACCGCGAGTACACCGTGCGCACGCCCGGTGCGCGCGACCGCGCCGCGCGCCGCATTGTCGCGGGCGACGGCGGCGAGTACTACTACACGGACGACCATTACCGGTCGTTCAGAAGGATCCGCGACCCATGAGCAAGCTCCTCGAGCGATTGAAGGACCCGGGGCGCTCCGGCGTGTACCGTGCCGGCGGCCGCGAGGCCATCCTGGAGTGCGCGCACGCGGGCTCACTGCAGGCCGCCAGCGTCTCGCTGCGCGGCGCGGCCGACAAGGCCGGCGTGCTGGCGGCGATCGCCGAGGCGCTTGCGTTCCCGGCCTGGTTCGGCCGCAACTGGGATGCGCTCGAGGATTGCCTCACCGACCTGGGCTGGCGCGAGGGCGGCGTCCAGGTGCTCCTCTTCGAGGACTGGGACGGCGTCGGCGCGGGCGAGCTGAAAGCGCTGATCGATGTCCTCGGCGCGGCGGCGGCGTTCTGGGCGGGCGAGCGCACGCCTTTTTTCGCCGTGTTCGTCGACCCCGCTCGGCGGCTCGCGCTTCAGGACCTGTATCGGGGCGCGTGAGGCCGCCATGGTCCACAAGCTGCCGGTCTCCGTGCTGGTCCTCGTGCATACCGAAGCGCTGCAGGTGCTGCTCCTCGAGCGCGCGGCGCGCCCGGGGTTCTGGCAGTCGGTGACCGGCTCGCTCGAGCGCGCCGACGAGCCCCTCGCGGCGGCCGCGGCGCGGGAACTCATGGAGGAAACCGGAATCGAAACCGCGCAGGGGCGCCTTGCACGCTGGAACGTCGCCTATACCTTCGAGATCTTCGGGCACTGGCGCCACCGCTTCGCCCCCGGCGTCGTTCACAACACCGAGCATGTCTTCGCCTTTCGCCTGCCGGCGCCGCGCCCGGTGACGCTGGCGGCGCACGAGCACGTTGCCTTCGCCTGGCTGCCCTGGCCGGACGCGGCGCAGAAGTGTTTCAGCTGGTCCAACCGCGATGCGATCCGCATGCTGGGGGAAGGCCTTTGGTTATGATGGCAGGGCTCCATGTCGAAATCGTTGCGCGTCGTCACGCTGAACATCCACAAGGGCTTGTCGCACTTCAACCGGCGCATGGTGATCCATGAGCTGCGCGACGGCCTGACCGCGCTCGATCCGGATCTGGTCTTCCTGCAGGAAGTGCAGGGGCTGAACCAGCGCTTCACCCTGCGCTACCGGGCCTGCCCGATGGTGCCGCAGTACGAGTTCCTGGCCGGCGAGCGATGGAAGCCGGTCTACGGCTGCAACGCCGTCTACGATCACGGCCACCACGGCAACGCGATCCTGTCGCGCTACCCGTTCGTATCGTTCGAGAACCAGGACGTCTCCGACCACCGCTTCGAGCGCCGCGGCCTGCTGCACTCGGTGGTGTCCGTCCCGGGTTGGCGGCGCAACCTGCACTGCGTGTGCGTGCATCTTTCGCTGCACGAGCGGGGCCGCAACCGCCAGCTGGAGGCGATCTCGGGGCGCCTGGAGGAGCTCGCCTCGCGGGACGTGCCGATCATCGTCGCCGGCGATTTCAACGACTGGCGCCACCGCGCCACGGCGATCCTGGAGCGGCGCCTGGGCATGGTCGAGGTGTCGATCGCCCACCACGGCAAGGCGCAGGCGACCTTTCCCAGCATGATGCCGCTGCTGCGCCTGGACCGCATCTATGTGCGCGGATTCGAGATCGCGCGTTCGACCGTGCATCGCGGCAAGCCGTGGTCCATGCTTTCGGACCACCTTGCCGTCAGCGCGGAGCTTGCCCTGCGCTGAGGCGC
>DATLGR010000444.1:0-6693 GCA_035540415.1 Burkholderiales bacterium
GATGAGGATCACGGTGTGGCCGCGCTCGGACAGCCCGCGCAGCAGCGCCATCACCTCGCCGCCGCTTTTCGAATCCAGCGCGCCGGTGGGCTCGTCGGCGAGCACGATGCGCCCGCCGTTCATCAGCGCGCGGGCGATGGACACGCGCTGCTGCTGCCCGCCGGAGAGCTGGCTCGGGCGGTGCTCCAGGCGCTCGGCGAGGCCGAGCCCCGCGAGCAGCGCCTCGGCGCGCGCGCGGCGCTCGGCCGCCGGCAGGCCGGCGTAGACCGCGGGCACCTCGACGTTGCGCGTGGCGCTCGCGGTGGCGATGAGGTTGTATTGCTGGAAGACGAAGCCGAAGGCTTCGCGGCGCAGCCGCGCGAGCTCGTCGCGCCCCAGGCGCGAGACGTCCTCGCCCCGGAAGCGGTAGGTGCCGCCGGTGGGCCGGTCCAGGCACCCCAGGATATTCATGAGCGTGGACTTGCCCGAGCCCGAGGCGCCCATGATCGCGACGAACTCGCCGGCGCCGATGGCGAGGTCGATGCCGTGCAGCACCGGCGTTTCCACGTCGCCGTTGCGGTAGACCTTGGTGACGCCGCGCAGCTCGATGAGCGGCGGGGTCACAGGCGCGGTCCCCGCAGGAAGGGCGGCACCGGCGTGGCCGAGGCGCTGCCCGCGGTGCGCCGCCGCTCGCTGTCGGAGCGCAGCCGCTCGTTGTTGAGGAGCACCCGCTCGCCGGGCTCCAGCCCGGCGCGCACCTCGGCGGCGACGCGATTGCGCACGCCAAGCTCGACCGCGCGCGTCTCGACGCGGCCGTCGGCGCCGAGCACCCGCACGCGCGCGCCCTCGAGCGCGGTGACCGGGACCACCACGGCATCCTTCGCCTCGGCAACGACGAAAAACACCTGCGAGGTCATCTGCGTCATGAGCGCGCCGTCGGGATTGGGTACGTCGAACAGCGCGTTGTAGAGCACCACGTTGTTCTGGACCTCGGGCGTGGGGTTGATCTGGCGCAGCGTGCCATGCCAGCGCTTGCCCTGGCTGCCGAGCGTGGTGAAGTACACCGGCATGCCGATCGACAGGCGCGAAACGTCGGCCTCCGATACCTGCGTCTGCACCGTCATGACCGAGAGGTCGGCGATGCGCAGCACCACCGGCGCCGACTGGTTGGCGTTCAGGGTCTGCCCCTGCTTCGCATGCTGCACCACCACGGTTCCCGCCATCGGGGCGTGGATGCGGGTGTAGCCGAGCGCGGCCTGGTCGCCGCGCAGCGTCGAGCGCGTCTGCTGGATCTGCGCCTGCAGGGCCTGGATCTGCGCCCGCGACGATTGCAGCTCGGCCTGCGCCGACTGCACCGCTTCGGCGGTGGTCGCCTGCTCGCGGGCAAGGCGCGCCTGGCGCTCGGCGCGCTGCTCGGCGAGGGTGAGCTGCGCCTGGCGCTGCGCGAGCTGCGCCTGGAGGTTGCGCAGCTGCGCTTCGCTCGCCTCGACCTTGGCGCGGTAGACGGTGGGATCGATCTCGGCGAGCAGCGCCCCCTTCGCGACGCGCTCGCCAACCTCCACGTGCAGCGTGCGCAGCTGCCCGGAGACCTGCGTGCCGACGTCCACGTAGTCGCGCGGCTGCAGCGTGCCTGTGGCCGCGACGGTGTCGAGCACGTCGGCGCGCTGCACTAGCGCGCTCGGCAGGGCGTCGGCGCGCTCCTGGGGCGCCGCCCAGGCGAGCCAGGCGCCATAGGCGCCGCCCGCGGCGAGCAGCACGGCGGCGGGCCAGAGGACGAGGGCTTTTCTCATGGCCGTCAGTGTGGCGGCCGATCGCGCAACGACTGTGGAGCAAATGTGAAAGCCGGTTGCAAACTGCGTCCACAATGGCCGGGTAGGCTAGCGTCCGTGCCGCTCCGCTCGTTGCGCGCCAAGATCTTCCTCGCCGTGGCCGGCGCCACCGCGGCGCTGGCGCTCGCCGCGTACCTGGTGTTCGGCTGGAGCTTCGAGCGCGGCTTCCACGACTATGTCAACCGCGCCGACGAGGCGCGCCTCGAGCCGCTGGTGGCGGCCCTCGCCGAAGGTTACGACCGCCACGGCAATTGGGACTGGGTGGCGAAAGACCGGCGGCGCTGGTTCGACCTGCTGCGCGAGACGGTCGGCATGCCGCCGGTCACCATCGACCCGCGGCTGCTGCTGTTCGATGCTTCGCGCGCGCCGCTGATCGGCCGCGACGCGGACGCCCCGGGCGCGCTCCTCAAGCCGATTGCCACCGAGGCGCGCATCGTCGGCTACCTCGGCTACCTCCCGCGGCCGGACGTGCTCGAGTCGATCGAGCAGCTCTACCTGAAGCGCCAGCACGGCGCCTTTGCCGCGATCGCGCTCGGCATGTTGGGGGCGGCCCTCGCCCTGGGCGCCGGGCTCGCGCTCTGGCTCGGGCGGCGCATCGATGCGCTGGGCGCGGCCACGCGGCGGCTCACCGAGGGCGATTATTCCGTGCGCCTCGCGCCTGCGGGTCGCGACGAGCTCGCCGCACTGGCGCGCGACTTCAACGCGCTCGCCCAGACCCTGGCCGCCGCGCAGGCCGCGCGTCGCCAGTGGATCGCCGACATCGCGCACGAGCTGCGCACGCCGCTGTCGATCCTGCGCGGGGAAATCGAGGCGCTGCAGGACGGGGTGCGCCCGCTCACCCCGGCCGCGGTCAACTCGCTCGCCGCGGAGGCCGCGCGCCTCGCGCGCCTGGTGGAGGACCTGCATACCCTGTCGCTCTCCGACCTCGGCGCGCTCAGCTACCATCGCGAGCCGGTGGATCTCGCCGAGATTGCCGCCGAGGTGGTGGCCGCGCACCGCGGCGCCCTGGCCGATGCGGGGCTCGACATCGACACCCGGCTCGAGGCCGCCACGGTGTGCGGCGATTCGGGCCGCCTCGCGCAGGTGTTCGCCAACCTGCTGCAGAACAGCCTGCGCTACACCGATGCGCCGGGGCGCATCGCGGTCGCGATCCGCCGCGAGGGGCAGGCCGTGTGCGCGGTCTGGGACGACAGCGCGCCGGGCGTGTCGGAAGAGCACCTGCCGCGGCTCACCGAGCGGCTGATGCGGGTCGACGGCTCGCGCAGCCGCGCGGGCGGCGGCTCGGGGCTGGGCCTCGCCATCGCGCGCGCCATCGCCGAGGCGCATGGCGGTACTCTCACCGTTGGCGCGAGCCCGCTCGGCGGCTTGCGCGTGGAGCTCACGCTACCGCCATGGCCCAGCGCATCCTGATCGTCGAGGACGAGGAGAAGCTCGCAGCGCTGCTGCGTGACTACCTCGCGCAGGAAGGCTACGCCGTCTCGGTCCTGCATCGCGGCGACGCGGTGGAGGCCTGGGTGCGGGCGAACGGCGCCGAGCTCGTGCTGCTCGACCTCATGCTGCCGGGAAAAGGCGGCCTCGAGGTGTGCAAGGCGCTGCGCGCCGCGCACCCGCAGCTCGCGATCATCATGGTCACCGCGCGCGTGGACGAAATCGACCGGCTGCTCGGCCTGGAGCTCGGCGCCGACGACTACATCTGCAAGCCCTTCAGTCCGCGCGAGGTGGTGGCCCGCGTCAAGGCGGTGCTGCGCCGCGCGAGCCGCGCCGCTTCGCCCGCCGAGGGGCTGGCGCTGGACGATGCGCGCTTCAAGGCGAGCCTCGGCGGCCGCGACCTCGGGCTCACCGCGGTCGAGTACCAGCTCCTCAAGGTGCTCGCGTCGAGCCCGGGCCGCATCTTCACGCGCGAGCAGCTCATGGATGCGATGTACCGCGACGAGCGGGTGGTGTCCGACCGCACGGTCGACAGCCACATCAAGAAAATCCGCCGCAAGCTCGACGCCGCGCAGCCCGGGCGCGAGCTCATCCATTCGCTCTACGGCGTGGGCTACAAGTACGAAGGCTAGAACCGCAGCCGCACGCCCCGGTGGTGCGTCCGCAGGTAGTCGAGCAGCGCCCAGATGAAGACGATGACCCCGGCCATCTCGAGGCTTTCCTCGATGGTGACGATCAGGACATAGCCGAGGTTCGTGACGCCGTAGAGCTCGTCGTAGCGGCCGCCGATGAGCTCCATGCCGATGGCTCCGCCAAGATAAATCGCCCCCGCGGCCGCGAACGCGAGCGCGGTTCGCGCCGGAAGCCGCCCCAGGAACCGCCAGAAATACACCGTCAGCAGCGCAACCAGCACGATGCCCGGAACCACCCAGGCGTAGTACAGGACGCCGAGATCCTGCTCCTCGCCGAGCAGCGCCCGCAGCGGCTCGATGGCGCGCTCGTGGATGGACCAGGCCTCGTCCACCGTCATGAGCCCGAAGCCTAAACAGAGGAGCACCCAGTGCCGCAGCGGGGCGCCGCGCTGGGCTTCGAGCACGCTCACGAGCGCGAGCAGCAGCGCCGCGAACAGCAGCAGCAGGCAGGAGAACGCCGTCGGAAGGTTGCGCTCCGTGTCGACGTAGAAGAGCTTCGCCACGAAGGGGTGCGGCTGGCCGGTAAGATGCAGCGACAGCTGCAGGAGGGTGCTCGCGCTGACCAGGAGCGCGGCCGCCAGGGCGAGGGCGCGAGTGACGTTTTCCGCCCGGAGCTCGATCGGCTTGGGCGGCCCGTGCCGCGCTTCCGCGGAGATCCTACCTTCGTATCTCAACCCGGGTCGCGAGGCATTGGGGCCGGGCAGGGCGTGGTTCATGGCGCCTCCATCGATGAGCCGATGTGCTCATGCTGCCCGAGGCACTTCCGGGGTCGATAGCGAACGCCGCCTGCGCAAGGATGGGCCGGCCGGCGCATATCTTGCCCAGCCGTGCAACATGACGCGGACGCTTCTGGTGCTCTTCAGTGGCGTGATGCTCGCGGGCTGCCAGGCCATCGCGACGGTGGTGGGGGGCGGCATCGGCCCCGTGGTGGAGCGCGCCCAGGAGCGCGGCGTTTCCCAGACGTTCGCCCAGCCGCTGGCGCCCGCGCGCGAGGCCCTCGTTCAGGCACTCGAGCATCTCGGATTCGACGTGCGCTCGCTCGAGACCACGGAAGAGGGCGAGGTGCTGAGGGCCCTGGGAATCGACCGGGAGATCGAGGTGCGGCTCGTGCCGGTGGCCGCAAGCGCAACGCGCGTGACGGCCGAGGTGCGGGCCGGATTCCTGGTGCGCGACCGGGCCACCGCCGAGGAGATCCTGGCGCAGGCCGGGCGCCGCCTGGAGTCAGCCGCCGCTGTCGGGGGTTGAGCGCTGCGCCGGCGGCAGATCGTCGGCGATCACGTCGAGGGCGTCGCGGAAGACATCGCTCGGCGGCGCTTCCTCCCCGGAAAGCCAGCGCGCCAGGCGCTGGCGCGGAACGTTGAGGAACTGCGCGAGCCGGTCGGGACCGCCGATGGTGGAGGCGGCGAAAGCGAGCGTTTCGGTGTAGCGGTTGCGAACATCCATGAGCCAATAACCTCTGAGCGACTGGGCAGCAATCGCCATGCCAGGCTTCGTTCTTGCTTGACGCTCCCGACATGTCCAAAGACCTGTACCGAGTCGGCATCTCGGGCTCCTACGGCGGCTTGAACCTCGGCGACGAGGCGATCCTGCAGTCGATTATCACGCAGCTGCGCCGCGACCTGCCGGTCGAGATCACCGTGTTCTCGCGCAACCCGGAGGATACGAAGCGCCGCCACAAGGTCGAGCGGGCCGTCGCAGTGCGCAAGCTTTCGCGCGCCGAGGTGGTGCCCGAGGTCGAGCGGCTGGATCTTTTCATCCTCGGCGGCGGCGGGATCCTGTTCGACGCCGAGGCGCGCCTTTACCTGCGCGAGGTGCAGATCGCCAAGGAGAAGGGCGTGCCGGTGGTGGTGTACGCCATCGGCGCGGGCCCGCTCAAGGACCCGAACGCGCAGGCCGCCGTGCGCGACGTCCTCGAGGTGGTGGAGCTCCTGACGGTGCGCGAGCGCGCCGCGCAGCAGACGCTGGAGGAGGCCGGGGTGCACCGCGAAATCGTCGTCACGGCCGACCCGGCGCTGCTGCTCAAGCCCGAGCCGCTGCCGCGCGGCATCCTCAAGCGCGAGGGCCTGGAGGGCCGGCGCCGGCTGATCGGCATGTCCGTGCGCGAGCCCGGCGTTGCCGCCCCGGACATCGATCCGGATGAATACCACGCGCTGCTCGCCAACGCGGCCGACTACATGGTCGACCGCTTCGATGCCGACGTGGTGCTGGTCCCCATGGAGCATTCGGTGCTCGACGTGCAGCACAGCCACGCGGTGATCGCCCAGATGCTGCGGGCGCAGCGCGGCACCGTGCTCAAGGGCGAGTACAGCTCCGGCCAGATCCTGGCCCTCATGAGCAGGTTCAATTTCGTCGTGGGCATGCGGCTGCATTTCCTCATCTTCGCCGCGCTGCGCGGCGTGCCGTTCGTGGCGCTGCCCTATGCCGGCAAGGTGAGCGGGTTCCTGGACGAGCTCGGCGTGCCCGCGCCGCCGCTCAACCTCGTGAACGCCGGGCGCCTCGTCGCCTACCTCGATCAGTCCTGGGACCAGAGCCGCTCGATCCGCGCCAAGCTCGAGAAGGGCGTGCCGCTGCTGCAGAAGCGCGCGCAGGAAACGCACCGCATGCTGCTCGAACTGCTGACCAAGGAGCCCGTACCGATTGCCAGCGCTAAAGCGGCCTGACGCACCGGCAAGCCTCGCGCTGCCGCCGCGCCAGGCGCTGCTCGCGGGCGAGACCGACGTGCTGGTGGTGGGCGGGGGCCCGGCGGGTCTCGGGGCCGCGGTCGC